>NZ_JAHGAH010000267.1:0-951 GCF_030248475.1 Vibrio sp. D173a | reverse complement strand
TAACCCTTAAAATAGAAGATAAATTGATGTTTTTATATATAAATATCGACACCGATGAGTCTTGTAAGTTCCTCTTTTTTCGCCTGGTTCATAACATCCATATACTCTTCCATCGCTTTTCGTCCACGTCCTTCAGGGAGGTCGTACTGAACTTGAGCTCGATGAATATCTGATTCTTGAACATGACGAATAGAGTGCGAGACAGCATTGGCTACCTTAGTGGGCTGCCCCACAGAGGTCTTTGCATCGGTCTTCTTTACCTGATTCTTCTTGTTGGTGCGATTGGCTTTAGATGTATTGCCTATCGAAGAAGGAGGTAAACCATTAATTGATACCATTCACTCAATCTCTGCCTCGGTATGACTCTAAATATGTACTATCTAGAGTCATGGGTTATCAGAACCTTGTAAAAGTTATGACGTTTTTTTATTAATACCTCAAAAGCTTATTTACAGCTCGAGAAACTATTCCCGACCAGGAAGCTTTTTCCACGCCACCTTATCACGCAGATAAACAGGCTCAGACTCTTCTACTGGACCCGCTTTCCCCGCCGCAAATGCAACCTGAGCGATAAACGCCATGTCTTGCGCCTCTGGGTAAAGAACGTCACTTGGCTTCGTAGTTAATGATAGCGTATCCATGTGCTCAGCGTACGCAGCCCAACCTGTACCAACTTTTGCCCAAGTGTTTTGGTCTGCTTCAATTTGGTTCACTAGCTCTTGTGGCGGGATAACGCACTCTTCATCAGTCAAAGACCAACGACCGTCTTGTTCACGACTGTAACGAGCCCAGTAAACTTCGCTCATACGAGCATCAATGGCACTTGCAACATGTGTATCACCAAACTGGCGGTAACTCGATTGCGCCATGGCTTCCAGCGTCGATACACCAATCATTGGCAGATCAGCACCAAACGCTAGACCTTGTGCGATACCGATACCAATGCGTACA
>NZ_JAHGAH010000266.1:0-699 GCF_030248475.1 Vibrio sp. D173a | reverse complement strand
CTTCCAATACATCAATCATTGCGATAGCGTAATCTGATACAGAGATTTTGCTGTTACCCTCAGCATCCGTTAATAGCTGATCACCACCAATGCGATATTGAGATGTCGTTTCACCTGGGAAGATCTCTGCAGCTGGGCTAACAAATGTCCACTGCACATCGCTGTTTGATTGTTTGAATACTTCAAGAGCTTCACCCTGAGCAAGCGCTTCGGCTTTGTACTCTTCTGGGAAATCAGGGACAGTAACCAATTCCACGTTAGGCGCTACTTCCAAAGAGCCAGCTCCACCAACCCACATTAAGCGACGACCGCTTGGCAATTCAGAGAGTAGTTTCTCCGCACTCTGTTTAACCAGTTCATGATTGCCCAGTGCACGTCCACCAATTGAGGCAATCACCACATCGATATCAGATGTCACATCGTTGATCTTCGCTTGTGGATCGAGCAAATCGAAAGTACGAGCTTCTAAACCTTCTTGCTCAATTCTGCTTGAGTCTCTCACAATCGCGACAACTTCATGACCACGTGATGCTGCTTCTTTAGCAATGTGGCTACCAATCCAACCTGATGCACCTAATACTGCAATTTTCATAATGATTCTCCGTTAATTAATTCTGTGTCTCGACAACCATTGCAGTCTAATAGCATGCTTATGTGTGATAAATATCGATTAATGATGTAGATTGTATCGATATAAGT
>NZ_JAHGAH010000265.1:0-10994 GCF_030248475.1 Vibrio sp. D173a | reverse complement strand
AAGAGACAGCCCAGTTGGGAGGTTTTGTTTTATATCTTCAAGCATTATTCCGCTGATTTTCTCAAGGCGTTTGGCTTACCACCCGTCACAGGATCTGCGTTGCCAGCCACTTTTGCTTGCTCAGCTCGTTTACGACGAATCTCTTTTGGATCCGCCAATAATGGACGGTAAATTTCGATTCGATCTTTGTCTCGAACTGTCGCATCTAGTCGAACGTTGCGGCTATAAACACCCACTTTGTTCTTCTTCAAATCAATCTCTGGGTACAGTTCAAGCACACCAGACTGACGAATAATCTCTTCAACAGTGGCATGGTTATTCACCACCAAGTTAAACACTCGCTGCTCTTGAGGCAAGGCATAAACCACCTCAACGTGAATCATGTCCGACTCAATACTCATAGCACTCGTATACCTGTTTCGCTCGATTGGTAAAAGCATTCACCATGTTACTGGTGAGCTCGTTGAAAATCTTGCCGAAAGCCATCTCGATCATTCTGCTTGAGAATTCAAACTCAAGCTTGAGTTCGACTTTACACGCTTGCTCGTCAAGCGCCGTAAAGATCCAGCCACCACGCAATGTCTTAAACGGTCCATCAACCAAGTTCATCATGATAGCCTGGCCTGGAATAAGCTCGTTAGACGTGGTGAATGTCTTGCTGATACCTGCTTTTGCTACATCGACAGAAGCCACCATACCCTCGCCCGAAGACTCAACGATTCGTGAACCTGAACAACCAGGTAGGAACTCAGGATACTTCGAAACATCATTGACCAGATCGAACATCTGCTCTGCACTAAAAGACACTAAAGCAGAACGGCTGATTTGCTTCATACACACTCCTATCGATACGCGTACATGTTTAAGACTTGTGCCAATTGTACTTTTATTCCACGATAGAGCAAATAAAAGGATTTCCTAACGTATATCCAACCCGTATAATGAGCTCATTATGGTAAAGAAAAAATCAAAGCAAAAAGCGGGTAGTAACACTATCGCGCTTAACAAAAAAGCTCGCCACGAATACTTCATTGACGATGAAATTGAAGCTGGCATGGAGCTACAAGGCTGGGAAGTGAAAGCACTTCGCCAAGGCAAAGCCAACATCGCTGAAAGCTACGTTTTCATGCGTGACGGCGAAGCTTTTGTCAGCGGAATGACGATCACACCTCTTAACCAAGCTTCTACTCATGTTGTCGCAAACCCTACACGTGTGCGCAAACTATTGATGAGTCGTCGTGAACTCGACAACCTTCTTGGTCGCATCAACCGTGAAGGTATGACGCTAGCCGCGTTGTCACTGTACTGGTCTCGCTCTTGGGTAAAGATCAAAATTGGTGTGGCGAAAGGTAAAAAGCTTCACGACAAACGTACCGATCTTAAAGAAAAAGATTGGGCTCGTGAAAAAGCGCGCGTAATGAAGAGCTCACTGCGTTAAACTTGACCACTTAGACGCATAGTACTGGACAGCCTAGACTTTTCTGTTACTATGCCGATATTACCTCTGGGGCTGATTTAGGATTCGACGGGAATTCAGAAGTCTGAGGTGCATGCCGAGGTGCGGTAGGCCTCGTTAAAAAACCGCAAAAAAATAGTCGCAAACGACGAAAACTACGCACTAGCAGCTTAATAACCTGCTCAGAGCTCTCTCGCCCTAGCTTCCGCACGTAAGACGGGGACCAACGAGGGATCAAACCCAAACGCGCTAGCCCGGATTCTCCCGCCTGAGAGATGAACGGTGAATTTTAATTCAGGATAGTCATTTACTAGCGTGTCGGTTCGCAGGTGGGTGGTGAATTTAAAGATCGACTAAGCATGTAGTACCAATGATGAAAGGTTTTCGGACGCGGGTTCAACTCCCGCCAGCTCCACCAAATCAAAAAATCGGGACGTCTCAAGACGTCCCTTTTTTGTATCTAAACCCCCGTAAAATAAGCATTTGTTCATATCACTTAGTCTCACAAAGTTTCACTAATTCTTATTGGTAAAGTAACATTAGATGTAACAGCGCGTTAAACGTTATCTTTTGATGTTACATACGACCAAGGATTGGGAAAGTGGCTAAAAAAATCAGACCTTTATCTGCAACTCAAGTTAAAAACTTGAAATCACAAGCAAAGGAATTCTCTATCGGTGATGGTGATGGACTCTTTTTGAGGATAATGCCGAACGGTACAAAGTCATGGCTATTTAATTACATCCACCCTACAACAAAAAAGCGAAAAAATATCGGCTTAGGCAAGTATCCCGATGTTTCTCTCGCCACTGCGAGAGAACAAAGACAAACTATGCGAGAACTCGTTGCTAAAGGAATTGATCCAAAGACGCATAGAGATAATCAGCTAAATGCAGAAAAATTGGCAGCTCAAGACACGTTATTACATGTAGCTAAAGAATGGTTTGAACTAAAGCAACACTCTGTTTCTTCAGATTATGCAGATGACATTTGGCGTTCTCTAGAATTACATATCTTTCCCAATCTAGCTCAACTACCATTACGGGAAATTCTCGCTCCCACCGTTATCGCTCAACTCCGTCCTCTGGAAGCAAAAGGCTCTCTCGAAACAGTTAAGCGCGTGTGTCAGCGCTTGAATGAGGTTATGACATACGCGGTGAACTGCGGCAAAGTGGAAGCTAATCCACTAGCGAACATCAAGCAAGTCTTCAAAAAGCCAAAAGTTGAACATATGAAGACTATCACCCCTCAAGATTTGCCACTTCTAATGGAGAGCATGTCTAAAGTTAACATCAAGCTTGTAACACGGTGCGCATTTGAGTTTCAACTCCATACACTCACTCGCCCTTCTGAATGTGTGAAAGCTGAGTGGAACGAAATCGATTTTGCACAAAAACTTTGGACTATACCCAAGGACAAAATGAAGATGAAAAGGGATCATAAAATCCCTTTGTCAGACCCTGTAATTAAGCTTCTTCAATTCATGAAACCTATCTCTTTTGAACACAAATATGTATTTCCAAGTGATGCTAAAGCTGGTTCACACAGAATAGCCAGTCTGTCAACGCTGCCATAAAGCGTGCAGGCTTCTCTGGAAAACTCGTTAGCCACGGAATGAGGTCGATTGGAAGTACCGCACTGAATGAGCAAGGCTTCAATAGAGATGCTATCGAACTCTCGTTAGCACACGTAGATAGAAATACAATCAGAGATACCTACAACAATGCTGAGTACCTCGAAGAGCGACGCAACATCATGCAGTGGTGGAGTGACTACATCATAAGTGCTTCAAAAAACACATTTATTCTAGCGAAGAACCAAAACTTATTGTAAACCAAGGTTCAAAGCTTATTAAAAACCAGCCTGCGGGTAATTATAAGCAATTGTTTATAAAGGAAATTAAATTTGATTGCGGTGTTTTTGACGTGTATATTCAACTTAAGCAATAACAAAAATAAGAGCTTAAAATCATGAATATTGAAATCAAAATCGAGAGAAAAAATCAGGTTCTATCAAGGGTTAGCTTTTCAAAGGCAACTCTTCACAGATACATCAACTGTGGCAAGTTTCCACCTCCAATCTCCCTTGGTGGTCGAGCGGTCGGTTTTTTTAAACATGAGGTTGATGAATACCTTCTTGCTGCCGCTACTGGAAGTGATCTTAATGAAGCAGTAACGAAGATGTTGGCAATGCGTAAGGAGCTGGCTCAGCTCCACTAGCTCTGCAATAAACTTTATGAGCAGTCCCCCACCTCTCTTAGAGATGTATTCATAGGCATCCTTTCAAGTACTGGATGTCTATGAATACTTGGAAACACAACACGAACGTTAGATTTTTATTATTGAAACGCAAGTCAATTCAAACCAAGTCCGATCCGCAATTTCGTCAAACTTTGCTTCGTCGACAGCGCCAAGAAATGAGGTGTGTAAAGTAGGTATTCCTGTTTCGGGGCAACGGTCAACTTTATAGATCTCAGCTTCCGTGTCGCTTTCTCTTGCAAGTAGATCAATGGCTCTCAAATATGCCAAAGCAACGAACACATAGCTGTCTTCCATCATCAAGTCGTCAAGCACTCTAACGTGCATTAGATGCTTCTGTGCATATGTTTCTAGTGCTTCGTAGTTATTCAAGGGTCAAGTCCTAATCCCTTTGCTAAACAGTGCTGATAGTACCGAGAAAATACGCAACCAACACGTGCTGCCGCTGTATTTGTCCCTATGGTGAGGCGTTATACAAAAACAAGCCTGCAAGAACCCAATACTGCTGTTTGTAAATTTATCTAAAAGTTTTCCTCGCTTTATCATTTCATATCGGACTCGCATCTTTTCTGGGTCCAAAATATGCGGGTAATGCTCAAGTACTTCATCATACAAGAAGTACTCGCTATACGATCCGGCTTCTCCGCTGCTGAAAACCGGTGTGAGTTTTTTAGCGCCATTTCTTAGTTCATCAAGTATCATTTGCTCAATTTTCTTCAATCACAAGCTTTGTAAGTTTGATGCCACTGATAAGTGCGTCTACTCCGGTGAGCAAGATGATGTTCTAATCGGCTGTGAGTTTAGCAACTTACCTGAACAGTTAATTTTAGATGAAAGAGCTAATACAACTCTCCAGAATGAGTTTTTGTTAAATGAGAGAGGAAATTTAGAATTATTCCGAATATTCAAAAAAGGTAAAGGTAACGGAGAATACGCGGCGTGGTGTGTACATCCATCAGCCAAGGATGCTAAAGGGATTCTTTACAAGAAAAACGATCAATTGAAGGCCATCGCGGAGCGACGGAGCGTCAATGTAGAAGACCAACGTGTCAATGCCTTATTGAGGCAAGGAATCTACGGCTCGATAGAAGACCTCAAACTAACGCCACAAATGATCCCACTAAAAGCAGAGGATGGGAAATCAGTTTGGGAGAGAATTTCTTCTTACCTTCCTCACTTTGCTCTATTCAGAGCTGATAGACCCAGCACAGATGAAGAAGCCGAAGTTCAAGACCCTATGAAGGCTGCTGTGAGCAACGCTCTCTCTGAATTGGACACCGAGCTAGAAAACATCAAACAGGTAGTAAGAGAAAAAACGTTAGCTGTAGCAGCGGATACAATTTCTCACTTGAACGACATTGATTCAAAATTAGCTAGTGAACTTATTCCAGAATTCAAAGTTGAACCCAACTGGGGTAGCATTTTCAAACTATCATTGATAGGGAATGACGGCGTTCATATCAACAAGCGCGGCAGCGGTGTACGTCGACTGATTCTTATCAGTTTTTTCAAAGCTGAAGCGGAACGAATCAAACGTGACAATAGCAAAAAAGGCGTTATCTATGCTATTGAAGAACCAGAAACTTCGCAGCACCCTAGTTACCAACAAATGCTTGTTGATGCTTTTAAAGAACTGTCAGAACTTGATGATTGTCAGGTAATTTTAACTACTCACGTACCAGCACTCGCTGAGAAAATTGACCTTGGAAGCTTACGTCATATTCACCGAAACGACACTGGAGACTTAATTGTCGCAAGTGGACAAGACGCAACTTATGAAGTTATAGCGAAAGATCTCGGTGTTTTGCCTGACAGCCGTGCTCAACTTATTGTTTGTCTCGAAGGACCAAATGATATTCACTTCTTTAAGCGTTTGTCACGAAACCTCATTGCCGAAGGTATAGGTGTTCCAGATTTGAATGATGACCCTAGGATCGTTATGATCCCGCTGGGAGGAGATACTCTTCGCGATTGGGTGAATTCTCACTACCTTAAAAACTTAGGGAAACCCGAAATTCATATCTATGATCGAGATATGGCACAGCCACCAAAGTACAAGGCCACTGTAGATGCTGTGAATGGAAGAGGTGATGGCTCTCAGGCATTCTTAACCACTAAAAGAGAGCTTGAGAACTATATCTCGCCAAGAGCGATCAAGGCAGTTTTTAATGTAGATATTGAAATCGAAGATGACACCGATGTTCCGACAACTCTTGCTGGCCTGACACCCTATAGAGAAGGTAAGTGTAAGAAAAAACTTAACACCTTAGTTATGGATAAATACTCTCACGCAGATCTTGTTGAAATGGATCCAAATGGAAATATTCTAGAGTGGATGCAAGCTATTCAAAGGAATCTGGTATAGGGCGGTAACAGCTTATCGCGGACAAAAGCATTCTTGCTTCAAAGGCTAAATTGCTTTTGTCCCGAGGCGAAGAAACACACAAGTCGAACAACTACCTCCCTGATTATTTCACTTATGTGTGATAACCTTGAATGCCCCAAAATTTCAGCAGTAAATTGTCAACATTTCTCAAATATGCCAATGAACAATCACCCATCTCCAATCGACAAAAATTTCTTGAAACAACTAGTTCGCTCAAAGCTTGAGCCTACATGGTCTGATAGTAAATCTTCAACGCCGGATATGTCTTGGATCACGCCTGTTGTATTAGATGTATTGTACTCAGAACTGATGATCCATACGCGAGGCAATCAAACCAAAGCAGCCAAGATTTTGGGGATCAACAGAGGAAACTTCAGCGCCAAATTAAAGCAGCAATCACGTTAATCGTTTACATTAGATACGGTAAATGATCGTGTTTAAAGGTCATTGGTACTCACTTTCAGGGGTTGAGCTTAACTTAGAATCTGTATATCTAAAAAAATCGATGCCAGCATCATTAGTCATTGCGGATCTAAGTGTTGGAGCAAATGTAATTCTTTTACACAACCATCATCGCTGGGCGTTACTCGACGTTAATGAGGAAAGGCGTCTACTCGTTATTGACGAAAGTTAAATCTGTATAAATAATCAGTATTGTCATCTCATTGATTACATAAGATTATTACATTGTTTATCTATGTAAGGGCAGGAAAGAACGTGTCTCAAGAGCAATTATACGATATCGCTGTCGGCTTGCTTGCCAAGCGTGATTACGCTTCTGGTGAAATGCGTCGTCATCTTTCAAAGCAAGCTGATAGTGAGTTGGTAGAGATGGTGATGGAACGCTTACTATCTCATCACTACCTTGATGATGCTCGGCTTGCTGAGAGAGAAATATCAAAACAGTTGCTCAAATTGCATGGGATGTCACGCATCAAACAAGAACTAAGACAGAAAGGGTTAGACTCACTCGTTATTGACCAAGCACTTGAAGATACAGATGTTGACTGGTTTGAGCTTTGCTTGAAAGCAAAAGAGAAAAAGTTTGGCGACAACGTAGCTAGTGATCATGCAGAAAAAGCGAAAATGGTTCGTTATTTACAATACCGAGGCCATTCAATATCAGCGATATTAGAATGTATTTCCTAACGGATTGACTCAACTCAATACTGTCTATAGACATGTCTATGATTTTGAATGATAATATCGACATCAAGCGTACATCGTATAATGGCTATTACCTCAGCCTTCCAAGCTGATGATGCGGGTTCGATTCCCGCTGTACGCTCCATTCTAATAGGCTACTTTGTCTAAAGCCTTCCGTGGATTTCTAATTGAAGTCACACCAAAAACACAACAAACGTTATCACATCGGAGCATATAAAACGCAATATGGTGCACATTCACTGCCTGCGTATTTCGTGATTACGATCGCTCGTTTCCCTTAGAATTTTAGAGAGTTGTAAGATGTTAAGGGCAAAATGCCATTGCCCTTAACGTGGAAAGTTATGACTGTATGGGCATTGCATAGGAGAGTTCATGTACTAATTGTCTAAACATCGACTCTTTACCCTCTGGGATTATTAACTGATCTTTGCCTACACGCTGGCACCACTTCTGTAATTTCGGCGCTGACGCTATGTTCTTTGCGATCGACTCGGTATCACATTTTAAAAGTAAAAAGCGCCCCTCTAATCGTACAGCATTCTTATTGCTCTCCAACATTTTGAAGAGGTGCTCAATTTGAGTAGGGAAATAAGGCTGTTCATCTCTTTCAGATAGAAAAGATTGTATTTCGTCTAAGTCACCACCATTTTCGAGATGTGAGAGTAGCTTGCTTGTGCATAGTTGCCAGACTTGGTCGGTAACTTCATCCGCATAATTAGTAAGGAATACTCGCTCACTTGTAGTGGGAGGCTGCATAAACTGCACACGATTCTTTGGCAACAATGCGAGCGATGTTTTCGTTGATTCGGATACATCGATATAGGAATCAACCACTCCAAGCACATAGGCTCCTAGCGTTGTAAGCCTGATATATTTTAAACCATCATAAATAGACAAATAATCTAGATCATATTGCCCCCAACGGTCATAGTAATTGTCTTGAGCATTCTCGGGCGTTACGTAAGCAATATCTACGATCCCTAGAGTTGCGAAATACTCCATCATTAGACAGCGAGTGTAAACATTAGTAAGAAAGGTGTCGTCATGAAATCGACCATACGTGGAATCACCGATATACAAACTATAGGGTTCAAACGTAACATTAAAGAATTGACCTTCAACCGCCATTAATCTCAGATAGTCATCAAAAGAGACCCATTCTTCAAGTGGACAAGCCCGCAATACTTCTATACAAGCGTCCCTGCGGCTCAGAACATTGGTAAAATATTTCTGACCTTTACCTTTTTGCCCTTTAATCTGGTTGATACGCGAAAACTCGTCAAATTTGCTTCGATCTTTCCAGTCCAAGAAAAGCTGTCTAATGATGTCACAATGTCGTTGTTGAAGAGCGGATTTTTTCAGGTTGATTTGCAATTCGCCATTTGTCTCTTTGAACCATAAAGAGGCTCTTAGGATTTGAATCCAACCAAAAGCCTTTATACTTTTCGCTGATTCGTCATCCAGTGACGTTGCCCTTTGGTACGGCTCATTGAGTTTGTTGCATAACTGATGAAGTAAGGCTTTAGAAGGCTGCCCAGTTTTCGGGCTGACTTTTAACTTCTTATCCTTAATAGTGTTAAGAAAAATATTAAGCTCGGCTTCTGTGTATTGTGATGTCTCTGACGTTTCAACCTCTTCACCATCGATAATTGTCGTTGGTACAGAAAAATGTGGCGGCAATGGAACATGAGGTTTCAAAAAAGCTAATAGGTCATTAGGTATTCTAACCGAAGATCCGTAACGGCGATCCGGATAAAAGAATGGAGATAAAGCTTTGTCACTCTTATCTTTATCTTGACTTCGATACAAAGACCAGTCTTCTGTGCTTGGTGGCTCTTTTTGATATTTTGACCAGAATACGAAACCGTCCATATAACCAGCTTGATTGTGAACAGCCTCTTGCAAAGCCAGCTTCTGAATCTCTGAGAGGTGGTTCCAAATTGACTGTAGATTGTCTGGGTTCATTAATGCACTAAAGAGTGTACTTGCAAATTCTGCTTTACGACTGGGGATAGCACAAGAAAAGGGTAATGACTTGATACGAAATTTCAGGTCATCGACGGTGCAGTGCTCTATAAGGTTTTGAAAATTATCCATGTTGTTCCTAGCTTTCTTTATATCTACAGGGAATTTTATCCTATCCCTCTTAGATCTTTCTCCTTATTTTTGAAAGGCGCACTTAGCATACTTTGAGTGAATGCAAATTCAATGGAAGATGCGACTTGCCAACTCGCTTTTGTCCCGAAGCGTTATCAGACCCACATCAGCTTGGAGACTTCCTTCCTTTCAGCAACACCAACTGAAACGAAGTAGCTTCCTCACTAAAACAGGAACGAAGTCGTTATAACTAGTTATACAGTCGCTTTGAAACTGTTCTCTCCTTTTATTTTTGCGTAAAATATGCCCATAGAGTAAAAGGAATACCAAATGAAAAACAGATGGTTAGGTATGGCTTGTCTGCTTCCCCTATTGGTTGCGTGCAACAGCGAAAGTTCAGCAATTAAGGTGTCTAGCGAGACCGTCTCACAAAAACAAATCGATACGATAACGTCGAATATCAATAAGCTTTACCCAGAAGCAACTCCAGAGCAGAAGCAGAAAGCGGCAGAAGTGGTGGTACGAGCTATCGAGAACATGGTGTTCGTAGAAGGCGGAAGCTTTGATATGGGCGATTTCAAGATGAATTGTGATTTCCCAACAAAATCTGAGAACCGTTTAGATTGGTCTCCTGATGCGCAATGTTTTAACTTTGCTACCAACCTCTCTGGTGCGCAACATTTACATAAAGTAACCCTCGATTCTTACTCTATGTCTAAATATGAGACCAGCTTTATGGATATGGAGTGGATGCGGCAGATTAATGAGCTTCCTGTAGCTGCTGGAATCATAACAAGTTATAAGCCATTAAAAGATAAACAGATGCTTAGAACAGATGAAGAATACAAGAGAATAGTTGATTCGGAGGCAAAACATAACAAAGCGGCCTCAACTAAAAGCTGGCAGGAGGCTAAAGATTATTGCTTATGGCTGGGAAAAGTATCTACTTTATCTTTTGACCTCCCGACTGAGGCTCAGTGGGAATACGCCGCTAGAAGTCGTGGACAGCACTATTATTATGCTACTAATGATGGTTATCGCTCTCTCTCAGAAGATCAATATTTCGATGTAAATCTTGATAAATATGTTCAAGTTTCCCCTTCAATTGTTAACAGTAGTATAAAAGAAGAGAAGTATATTGGTTACTGGCCAGCAAACCCTTTAGGCATCTTTGGGATGAACAACAATATTAGTGAATGGGTCAATGATTGGTATGAAAAAGATTATTACCTTAAGTCACCTAAACAAAACCCTCAAGGCCCCAAGGTTGGTAAACTAAAAGTTATCCGCGATGGCGCGGGAAATGTAATGACCTTTGATCGTTTTGGTAAAGATCCTGTTCTTGACGCTTACTCCCCAACCCACAGCTTCCGTTGTTCCGTTCAACAACCAAAACCACTTACAGAATAGACAAGATATGAGCCAACACATTTCTCTCCTGTCTACTCAACCAGTATTGTCATTTCATCTCTAAGTAAGCGTCACATACTTAAACTCACTTGTGCACAGTCTCCCCTCCCCGTAAACAAAAACAGGAACGCAGTCGTTATAACTAGTCATACAGTGGCTTTGAAACTGTTCTCTCCTTTTATTTTTGCGTAAAATATGCTCATAAAGTAAAAGGAATACC
>NZ_JAHGAH010000264.1:0-18941 GCF_030248475.1 Vibrio sp. D173a | reverse complement strand
CTTGGCTTGTATACTTTGTTGTCGATTCTTGATTTGGGCCCACCAAACCTTTAAATCGCCGCCGCGTCTACAAACCAAGTCATTCTCGCTGAACCTAGCATCTCGAGGTTACTTGGGTATACCAACGAAAAATGAAAAGTAATAGACTGAAATCAAAAACAAAAAAGCCACATCGAAATGTGGCTTTATCTCTATGAAGACAGGTTTGATACAAAAACAAACGTGCAGATTATTTAGAATCGCGCTTGTCGCCATTATCACGACGAGGACGCTGATCTTGCGGTTTTCGCTTGTTCTTTGGCACGTAGTTTAGAATTGAAATTGGCACAGGCTTTCTTGGCGCAAAACCTTCAATTTCTACACGCTCTAATAAGTGGCCAAGACGGCTTTCAATCATGCATAGGTTTTTGAAATCGTCTTTCGATACCAATGAAATCGCTTCACCCTGCGCGCCAGCACGACCAGTACGACCAATGCGGTGCACGTATTCGTCTGCCGGGTATGGCAAATCGTAGTTGATCACCACTGGCAAGTTGTCGATATCGATACCACGTGCCGCAACACCCGTTGCAACCAGATATTGAATTTCACCCGCTTTGAACTGTTCAATCAGCTCTTGGCGAACGCGTTGGTTGCGACCACTGTGGAACGCTTCAGCCACGATGCCGCGCTTCTCTAACTGAGTCACTAGCTTCGCTGCACCGTGTTTGGTTTCGATGAATACCAATACTTGTGACCAGTCGTTCTCGTTTAGCATGTGGCTCAACAGTGACGACTTCATGTCTTTATCAACCGTGGTGATCCACTGCTTGATGTTTGATTTTGATGCGCTGTGTTTCGCAATCGAGATTTCTTCAGGATCGACAATCGCGTTCTTCGCCAAATCACGCACTGGGTTTGATAGCGTTGCAGAGAAGAGCAAGCTTTGAATGTCTTCTGGCATGCAATTGACGATCTTATCGATCGAATCGATGAAGCCCATATCCAACATTTTATCGGCTTCGTCCAGTACCAGCATTTCCACTTCATCAAAGTGAATGGCGCGTTGACCATAAAGGTCAATCAAACGTCCTGGCGTACTAACCACAATGTCGACACCTTCGATCAGCGCTTGTTTTTGCGGTGCGTAATCTACACCGCCGAACATCGCCATTGAACGCAACGGTAAGTTCTTACCGTAGGCTTCGATGCTTTGGTGTACTTGAAGTGCAAGCTCGCGCGTTGGTGTTAGGATGATCGCACGTGCACGCTTTTTACGTTGCGTTTCACCTTGGCTCAATTTTTCTAAGATTGGCAATACAAAGCTGGCGGTTTTACCCGTACCTGTTTGTGCTGCGGCAATCAGGTTGCGACCACGCAGAACAATAGTAATGGCTTTTTGTTGGATAGAAGTCGGTTTTTCATAACCCAGCGCCTTCACAGCATCTGTGATAGGAGCGCTTAAACCAAGCTTAGAAAATGGCATAGAAACGTCTCAACGAAGAAATGGGCGCGTAGTGTATCAGAATCCGTCTTAAGTAACAGAATCATTCACACCAGCAAGTTGGTTGGCTCGACAAACAAATTCTCTGGGCATGGCGCCACAGCATATTTGGGCGAAAAAACAGAAAGACGGCAGTTGGCTGATGAATGCTCTAATTCCGCTTAACGAGCTGAAATACAAACTTGAACTCAATGCCATTGAGGGTGAAGAGAGTGAGGGTTTTCAAACCTTAAATGGCTTTTTGACTTGGTTAATCGGGCGAGTACCGACTCAAGGTGAAACTGTTGACTATCAGCGTTGGCGATTCGAGATACTGCATGTGAAGAGCAATCGTATCGTTCAGGTTAAAGTCACAGAAACCATCAAAGAACTTGAGGCTGAATGTTAAACATTCATGAGATAGACATGAAAAAAATAGCCTCTGCGTAGAGGCTATTTTAGGTTTCAATAAAACCAGTAGTGTCAACGAGGCCAACAGCCTAATTAGAACAGATAAGTTGCGCTTACGTACGCACTGCGGCCTTTCTCAGAGTAACCGTAGTAATCATCTTCATCATCCAACTCGACGTCAAAGATGTTGTTCAAACCCGCTTTTAGATTAAATTGTTGGAAATCGTAAGCCACACCCAAGGCAACAAGCGTATAGCCATCGACCGTTTTGTTTTCACGTCTTTGGTTAGTGATGACTTGTTTACCAATGTAGTTCACGCGGGCAAAGGTGGTGAATGAATCGAAGACTTCCCAATTGACATCTAGGTTTGCCAAATGCTCAGGTGTTTTAGTTAGCTTATCACCACTGCTCTTGTCTTTCGCGTCCGTGTAGGTGTAGTTACCTTTTAGGTTGATGCTATCGGTAATGTCATACCAACCCTCTAGTTCAAAACCTTTGGTCTCCGCTTTGCCGATGTTCTGATACGTGAAAATAGGCGTTTGACCCACCGAACCTACTGGCTTAGTTAGGTCTCGCTCAATCTTGTTCTTCAAGTCGGTGTGGTAGTACATCAGACCAACACCCATCGCTGTTGTCTCATACGCTAGGCCAGCTTCGTAGCTTTCTGATTCTTCCGGTTTTAGATCTTCATTACCGGTTAACCAACAACGGTTACCACAGCTGATGACGCGAACTTGGTCGCTGCTTTCCATCATACCCGGAGCACGGAAGCCACCACCAAAGCCACCTTTCAGAACAAACTCATCCGTAAAGCTGTAAACCGCGTAAGCACGTGGGCTAAAGTGGCTGCCATACACTTCATGAAAATCTTGACGACCACCTAAAGTCACAGCCAATTTATTGAGGTCAAACTCGCCTTGAACAAAGACCGCTCCTTGATAGTTGTCGATATCACCCGACGGAACATCACGGCTATTTTTCAGCTCCGATGTGCGGTACTCACCGCCGAACACCCATTCGTGCGAATCGTGCCACAAACCAGAAAGTTTAAAATCAAGTGTGTTGTTTTGTAGTTCAACGTCCGCTGCACCATTGGTATACGCCGTACTCGCATCATCCAGTTGCATGTTTTCGCCGTACAGACGCACTTGCGAATCTACCGTATCCCAAGCGCCTTCGTGGGTCAGGCCGTAATTCCAACGCGTGGAATCTTGAGTGTTCGTCTGTGAACCTGAGCGAGGGTGAACCCAATCTGCTTCGCGCTCATCGTTGGTGTAAATCACATCCGCGATCAAACGTTGCTCTTCTGTCAGTTGCCAAGCAAGCTCACCAAAGACGTTTGTTGTGTCTTTTTCTTCTAACGCATCGAAGTCTGGATTCGTGTCGGTACGCCATGGGTCACGAGCCGAACTTTCCACAATAATACTACCTTCAACATTCTCTGAGAGACTGCCGCTTGCGTACGCGTGCCCTTTCAAGCCGTCACCACCATCGCCTTCAAGGATGCTCTCATACTGCAAACCCACCGAGCCCGATAGTTCTTCTGTTGGCGCCTTCAAAATGACGTTAACCACACCACCCATGGCTTCAGAACCATACAAAGAGGATACTGGGCCGCGAACCACTTCAATGCGTTGGATCGCACTCAGAGGAATGCTCGATACGTCAAAGTCGTTACCACGGATCAACGCATCCTGAGAATTGATGCGACGCCCATTGATTAGCACCAAAGTGTGTTTAGAATCTAGACCACGAATACGAATGTTATTACGACCGTAAGCGGTGCTGCTCAATACGCTAACACCTGTCGCACTGCGAATCGCTTCCGAGATATCCTTTACTGGCATCTTCGAAATGTCATCGGCGGTGATCACCGAAACGGAAGCTGGCGCGGTTAACTCAGAGTGCTGAGTAAGCGACGCGGTTACCACCATGCGCTCCATTTCCACCACTTCGTCTTGATCGTTCGCAAGCGCAGAGCCACTGAACGCAGTCAAAAGCGCTCCCGTTAAAACAGAAGGCATAAACATGGGCTTTTTCACTGAAGTTTTCACTGCATTTCCTTATATCTATTTTATCAATCATTTAGGCTCGAAAACTCTAAAGAATGAATGTATAAATAGCAATCATTAACATTCGCATTCAAGCCAAAGGTTTGAGCTAGGTTTTATTTTTGAACGGCAACTTATTGAAAGTGACACAATTGAAAAAAGAAGCGCCAGACAGTCACCTCGCCCCTTTTCATCTTCACCTAGAAGGTGCCAGTCCAAAGGTTTATATCGTGCAAGCCACACCGGAGATGTACTCTCAAGTGGGCCTTCCCGAAGAAGAAAAACACATTCAAAAGGCAGTAGAGAAGCGTCAACGCGAGTTCAGAGCTGGGCGCCACGCGGCGCGGTCTGCCATGCAAAATTTGGATTTATCCAAACCGAATATGACGGAGATGCCGATCCTGACAGGTCACTTTAGAGAGCCCCTTTTTCCAAGTGATATCAGTGGCAGCATCAGCCATACTGATGGCATTTGCCTTGCCGCGTGTGCCCAAAAAAACGAAGTCGCCAGCCTAGGAATCGATATTGAAAGCAATACCGCGCTTGCCGAGCACCTTTTCTCTTCCATCTACACTCGCGATGAACAAGCACTGTTCAACCGTACTAACGATCTTCCTGACACGCTGATATTCAGTATCAAGGAAAGCATTTTTAAGTGCTGCTTTCCCTTCGTTCAGGTGTACTTCGATTTTCTCGATGCACAGATTACGTTAGAGCCCAAGAACAAACATTCAGGGCAATTTAGCTTTGCGTTGATTGGCCGCAACCAAGACGCATTGAAAGCAAAATTGCCAAATCTCTCATTTCATGGACACTACTGCTTTGACCAGCAATACGTATTCTCGCTGTGCTACTTTTCCTAATGAATTTGTCATGTTCGTTATTCGATGACCTTTTTGATCACCATCTGCTGCCGCTCATTGACTAGCGGCAACCGTTGTTCTAGCCGTGATTTCCACATCAACGGCACGTTCACACCGTGTGCGTCCAATTGACGACTTTGCGGCCCTAGATACCAATAAGCGTCCACCAATTTATCCAGCGAGATAAACGCGTAAGGGTTGACTGGTGGTTTCTTCGGGATCAAATCGAGGAACGACTTTTGGCTTAACTTAGGCTGCGTTGTCGCATAGATGCCATGTTCTGTATGACTGAACTCACTCGTCAGAATGTGTGGCCACACAGAAACGTAACGCTGAGCAAACTTCTGCTGAGCCAAATCACCAAACGTCTTATGCTTGGCCATAAAGCCTAACGTCGGAGAACGCTTGAGAATGTGTCGTGCACCAACAAGTACCACAACGCCTCGGTCACTCTTCACCGCTTGCTTCTCGACACCATCGACTAACGCTTGATCACGTTGGGCATTAATCTTTGCCAACTCTCCCGCATGCGCGATGTCTTGCCATTGGAAAGAAGGCTCTGTCAGCACAACGGTGATAGGCACCTTGCGCTGTGCATTCGCTGCTCTTAAACGTTGGAAAAACTGGCCATAACACGGGTGTAGCCAAGCTGGAAATGCAACCGAATCCAGCCACACTGCAGCCGGTTCTGCATCGGTAATCGTCTCGCCCATTAGGTAATTGTTGAGTAAAGCTTGGTGCTTGGCGTTACCAAACTCAATAAATAAATGGGAAAACACCCCATCGAGTTCCGCATCCAACAATACGTCGGTCATCTTTTCGAACAACTCGCCATACCAATGCGCTTCGCCAATCGCCAAAATAGCGCCAGCTTCCAATTTAGCTTTGAAGAAAGTCAGAGGGGAAATCATCCCCTCCAACTGAGCGTTCGATCTAGATTGTGTTGACGAATCAAACATCGAACCTCTCTCTTAGTTCTTTCACCATGTGGGTACCAATCAAACGCAGCATCTCTGGACGCATCATGTCACGGTGCAAACAGGCCACATCAACCACTTTGAGGTCGCCCTCCATGTACTTGAACCAGCCATTACGATCGAGGAACGACTCTTCTGGCGGCTTCTCAGCGTTGAAGAACAGCACATCACCTTGGTAGTGGTAATCGACCGCATCACGTACACGCTGGTTGTTGTTAATCACCACCTCAATCATGGCTGTGATGGTCTCGGTGCTCAGGTGCGCCATGGAAGAACCCGCATCTTGCAGGATGTCGATCACCTCTGGCTTAGTGATGCCGGAATGCGCGGCTTCATCAAACTCAACCCCCGCCATACGAATCAGTGCACCAAGCGCTTGCTCTTCTCCCGGTGGATGAATGGTTTGCCACTGCTCTGCAGGGTAAGAATCCAGCAACGTGACTAAGCCCACCTCTTGGCCTTGCTCTTGTAAGATGCCCGCCATTAGGTGAACAATCATGCCGCCAATCGACCAACCCAGAAGATGGTAAGGTCCAAAAGGTTGCTCTTCACGAATCGCAGCCACGTAGTCTTCTGCCATCTCCTTCATGCTCTTTGGTAATGGTGCAGAAGGGTCACCAAGGTTACGAGCTTGGACACCATAAAGCGGAACATTAGACGGAATGATTGGCGTCAGTGCCGCGTAACACCAACTTAGACCACCAGCGGGGTGTACACAGAAGATAGCCGCTTTGCCTTCACGCTTACGCAGCGGTAACAAAATGCTCAGTGCATCATCACTTTCGCTGCCGTTGAGCTTGGCCGCGATACCGGAAACCGTTGGCGATTCAAATACCGCCGCCAATGACAACTCAATCCCCATGATTTCTTTCACGTGGGCAATCAACTGCGCAGCCAATAGGGAGTGCCCGCCAAGCTCGAAGAAGTTGTCATCCACACCGACCGCAGGCAGATCCAATAACTGACAGAACAACTTACACAAACGCTCTTCAACTAAGTTACTTGGCCCCTTGGTACCGACTTGACCAGACAGATCCGGCTTCGGTAGTGCGCTGAGATCCAATTTGCCGTTAGGCGTTAATGGAAAGGCTTCAAGCTCAACAAAGTAGCTCGGCACCATATACTCTGGCAGTGGTTCCGCGAGGTACGTTTGCAATGCATTGCTATCGATACCCTGCTCAGTATTCTCTGCAGTGACGTAAGCAACCAAGCGTTTGTCGCCGTCATTGTATTCCTGAGCCAACACTGCCACTTGAGCAACACTTGGATGGTTGGCCAAGGCATTCTCAATTTCTTCCAGCTCAATACGGAAACCGCGGATCTTGACCTGAAAGTCACTACGGCCACAGTACTCAATCGCACCATCTTCACGCCAACGAGCCAAATCGCCCGATAGATACATTCGGCTACCTTGTGGACCAAATGGATTTTCGATAAAGCGTTCTGCCGTCAGTTCTGGCTGACCATGGTAGCCTTGTGCCAATTGTCGCCCAGCAATGTACAAGTGCCCTACCACACCCGGCGGTACTGGATTTAATGCATCATCAAGAATGTAGATTTGCGTGTTCCACACTGGACGCCCGATTGGAATCGACGTGCCTTCGGTATTGGCTTCACTTGGCCAATAAGTCACATCCACAGCCGCTTCTGTTGGGCCATAAAGGTTATGCAGAGGCGCGTTGAATGCTTGGTAATAGTGATTAACTAACTCGATAGGCAACGCTTCACCGCTACAGAACACTTGGCGTAAGCTTTGACATAAATCGGGGTCCGCCTGCTGAACAAAGATTTGCAGCATAGATGGCACAAAGTGCAGCGTGGTGATCTTCTCGCGATGAATAAGATCTTGCAGATAAATCGGATCTTTGTGTCCGTCCGGTTTCGCGATCACTAAACATGAGCCAACCATCATTGGCCAAAAGAACTCCCACACCGACACATCAAAGCCCGCAGGCGTTTTTTGCAACACGCGATCTTTCGCAGTAATCGGATATTGGTCATGCATCCATAGCAATCGGTTAACGATCGCATCATGGGTGACCACCACACCTTTTGGTTTGCCCGTCGAACCAGAGGTGTAAATCATGTAGGCCGGAGAGTGCGGCTCTGGCTTCACTTGCGGAGGCAGTGGCTCGACTCTTTTGTAAATGGTTGGCAAGGTGTCATCATCGACCAGTTTCACTTCCACACCGTGCGGCAACTTGTCTTGCAGTGCCGACGTAGAGAACACAAACTTAGGCGCAGAGGACTCTAGCATGTAGTGAATACGGCCCTCTGGATAATCTGGGTCCACCGGTACATAAACCGCACCTGCGGCCAGAATCGCCTGCTGTACAACGATCAACTCTTCACTTCTTGGCACACATACCGCGATGCGATCACCCAGAGTAACGCCTTCTGCCGTCAGCCAGTTGGTCAACGAGTAGACTTTTTTCGCTAACTCTTCGTAGCTGAGCTTTTGGCCTTCAAAGATTATTGCTGGTGAATGGGGGGTAAGAATACGCTGCCTTGCCAACAGAGCGGCTAACGTCGTCTCGGGTACCTCGTGGTCAGTGTCGTTCCAAGTTTCGATGACTTTCTCTCGCTCACCAGCAAGAAGAATATTGATATCGCTGACTTGGCAAAGAGCTGGATCTTGAGCTTGCGCGATTGCAAAAAAGTCGCTCATAAAGTGGAACAAACGCTGTTGATGCTCGTGAATATCTTTCTCGGAATACAACTCAGGATTGGCATCCATATCGATATGAAGCTGACCATCAAGCTCGTAACAATAAAACGAGATATCATCCACTGGACCAGCGGACAAGTTATGCGCTTTGGAATTAAGCTCGCCAAATTTATGCTCGTATTCAAACGGCATGATATTAACCAAGGGGCCAAATAGGTTACGGTTGTCTTTTACCAAGTTAAGCTCACGGTGAAGCTCTTCATAACGGTAGCTTTGGTGACGACGAACCGAGGAAAACTCTTGGTTGACCTGTTTGACCAGCATCTTAATATCCAAGCCTTGTTCAAAGCTGACGCGCACGGGCAAAATGTTCACGCGCATCGCTGGTGTTTGAATCGCAACAGAACCTAAACGCCCCATCAAAGGCACACCAAGAACAACTTCATTAGAACGCGTCATACGGTGCACATAAGCGGCAATAGATGCAATGAGCACGCTGTACCAGTGGGTGCGACACTGTTTCGCCAGTGATTCCATACGTTGGAAATCGTCGACCTCCATCGCGCCTTTTAAACGTAAAAAGCGGTCTGATGTAACGGTCGGTTTGCCTGCAAGGTTGACGGTATCTGAATGGTCTGCGTAACGTTGAAGATAGAAAGCGCGATCTTTTTGGTATTTCTCCGACGCTTCGTAGTCGTCGTCTTCTTTTAGCAAGGCTTGCTGGTCGACAAACTCGATCTTGTCGAATGGTTTCCCCTGAGCAAGTTGGCCATAAATATGTGCCACGCGTCCCGCCACCAAGGACATGCTGTAGCCATCAATCGCGATGTGATGCAGCGATAGGAACCACACGAACTGGTCTTCTGAAAGCTTGAGCAATGCCATAACGAATAATGGGCCTTGCTCTAAATCGACAGGTTGTTTCAGCTCTGACTTCATCCAATCAACGGCTGCATCCAGCGGTGCATCTTGTTGTGAGAAATCGATTCGCTCTACCTGCCAGTTTTGGCGGTCAATCACCATGCGCGGGCCTTCGGTGGTGGTGACAAACTTAGCGTGTAAGGAATCTACCTCATCAATCGCCGTTTTAACCGCTTCAACAAAACAAGGCTCATCCACCTTGCCATCAATCACTAGGTATTCACCTGTCTTGTAAATTGGATTTTCTGGATCGCGCAACTGGGCAAACCAAATCCCGGCTTGGGCATCCGTCAGCGGCAACAGTTGCTCCGCTGTATAAGGTAAATCGTACATGTTCATTCCTTTGTTTTTCTTATTCTTTGGCTGCTAAGTCCGTTTCTTCTCGATCAGTTGCCACCAATCTTGCAAGCTGGGGTTGGCAGCCAGTTCCATAAAACTCACATCAAGTCCCGCTTGTTGCCAATCACTCACCAGTGACATCATGCGCACGGAGTCCAAACCGAAATCCAATAGGCTATCTTCTGGTGTCATTTCATCGACTGGCACTTCTAGCAAAGCAGCCAATTGCTGAGTTAAGTGGGGCTGAGATTGAGGAATAGAGAAATCACCACCGACCAGTTCATCGGCACGGTTTATCTGAGACAGGAGCTGCTGTTTATCCAGAACATAACCACAGCGGCCAGCAACGTAGTTGAGCGCCATGTCATGATCATCAGAAGAAAAGTCCGCCACCGCATCAGACACCATAAAGGCTTGAATATCGGTCATGAAGGCTTCTGCCGCAGTTTGCAAACAACCGATGTGAGCGTAAACACCAACGATGATCAACTGATCGCGTCCCGTTTCATCCATCATGGATTTAAGCGGCGTACGCTGGAATGCGCTGTAACGCCATTTGGTGTAAACAATATCTTGATCGGTAGGCGCTAACGCAGGAAAAATGCGAGTAATGCTTTCGTCGGCTTTTAAACCTGGTCCCCAAAAATCCGTCAGCAATGCGCGATCTTCTTGCTTTTGGTCACCAGGTTGCGCGGTATAAACCGCGGGGATCCCTGCATCAATACAGGTTTGCTTGATCGCCTGAATATTACGCGTCAGGGTTTGAATCAACTCGCTGTCGACATCATAGAAATTGAGGAAGTACTGCTGCATGTCGTGAATAAGTAACACGGCACGCTGGGGGTCTACAGACCAGTTAACACGGTTTTCTGGTATCGCCTTGGGCAATGGGTAACCAGAGAGAGAGGGAATGGCCATTGGGCTTGTCTCCAAAATATTAAAAAAGCTCAGCGTCCCAAAAGCCTTTGCGACGCTGGGTTGGTTAAACGAGTTCTAATAGCTTGTTTTTATTTATTTTTCCGACGGGAGTTTTCGGCAGTACATCAACAAAAATAACACGATCAGGGATCTTGAAGTCCGCTAAGCCGCGATCTCTTAAAAAGCGTTTTATTTCAATCACTCTAGGGTTCTGTTCTGGGCAAACCAAAGCTGCGCAACTGCGCTCACCTAAGTAGTCATCCGGAATGGCAATTACGGCAGCATCGTGCACCGAGTCATGGGCAAGCAGATGGTTCTCGACCTCCTCCGCAGCGATTTTCTCTCCACCACGGTTGATCTGATCTTTATCGCGCCCTACCACCTGTAAGTTGCCCGCTTCGGTCAAAACGACAATATCGCCCGTGCGGTAGTACCCTTGCTGAGTAAAAGAACGCTGATTATGCTCTGGCGCACGGTAGTAACCTTGAATAGTGTAAGGGCCACGCACGAACAAAATCCCCTCTGTTCCTTGCTCAACGGGGTTGCCCATTTCATCAAGAACCAACAGCTCGTCCGCAGACGACATCGGCCGACCTTGGGTAGAAATGATTTCAGACTCGGGGTCATCCAAACGGGTGTAGTTTACGAGCCCCTCTGCCATGCCGAACACCTGCTGCAAGGTACAGCCCAACTCTGGTCGTACTCGCTTTGCGGCTTCTTCACTAAAACGAGCACCACCCACTTGCAGCACTTCAAGGGAAGTAATGTCATGTTCTGTTCGCGCTGCTTCATCCAGCCATAAGAGTGCTAATGGCGGAACCAAAGCCGCCACGGTAATTTGGTATTTCTCAATCAAAGAAAACGCCGTCTGAGGGCTGGCGTCTGGTGTTAACACCACGGTGCCACCAGCCATAAAACAGCCTAATGCACCAGGCGAACTAAGCGGAAAGTTATGCGCCGCAGGCAACACACAAATGTAACGAGTTCGATCTGAGAACTGGCAAACTTCATTGCTGGCACGAACGCTATAGAGATAGTCGCTATGAGTGCGCGGGATCAGTTTTGGCGTGCCCGTAGTTCCACCAGAAAGTTGGAAGAACGCGAAGCCCTCTCCCTGTTCTTCATGCAGTTCGGCATCGTTTAAATAAAGACTATCGAGAGTTAGGCTACCAGTAGGCATTTCGCTCGCTTCACCCGCCCAAACAATGCTGGTAAGACTCGGCAATTCAGCCGCAACTTGCTGCGCGATATCAGCCGTGTTCACACCTCGCTGCGGTGCAGTAATTAATACTTTTGCCTCGGTAAAATGACAAAAGTATCGAATCTCCGAATAACGGTGCGCTGGCAAAGACAGTACGGGCTGCACGCCAATTTTGAGTAGAGCGAAAAGGCTAAGATAAAACTCCCCAATGTTCGGTAGATGCAACACCGCTTTGTCTCCTGGTTTGAGACTCAGCTTGGTTTGGAAACCTGCCGCCAGTTGGTCGACCTGTTGCGCCAAAGATTGATACGTCCACTCGCGCTCGCCATCTACCAATGCCAATTGCTGTGGCAGTCGAATAGCGCTGGCTTGTAACATTTGTGGGATCGTTTGATCTGTCCAGTAACCAGCTTGGCGATATTGTTCTGCTCGCGCTTCTGGCCATGGGGTAAAACCGGATGCTTGCATAGACTCGTGACTCATTGCACCACCTCCATGTTTTCACGGATCTCGATGCCCAACGCATTGAGTACAGTGCGCATCTTGTTACCGGTTTCTTCCAGCTCACTTTGTGGCTCAGAGCCTGCCACAATCCCAGCGCCCGCGTATACTTTGAGGCGTTTTTTCTCGACCTCCGCACAACGAATCACGACCACCCATTCACCATTGCCACGAGCATCAACCCAACCAACAAGACCGGTAAAGTAACCGCGGTCAAAAGGTTCAACATGGCTAATAAAATCGTAAGCTTGCGTCGTCGGATAACCGCATACGGCTGGCGTTGGGTGCAGTGCACTTGCTAACTTCAACACACTCGTGTTTGCATCCGATACCGTGCCCTCGATGCGAGTCGAGAGGTGAAGCATGGCTTTGGTTTCTATCACCGATGGCACCATCGGCACATACAGGTTATGGCACCAAGGCTGCAGCGCTTTTTCAACTGCATCCACCACCACGGCATGCTCATGGAGATCTTTTGCACTCTCCATCATCAGCTCACCTTGCTGTTGGTTAATGCATTCGTTGTCACTGCGTCGGCGAGAACCCGCCAGAGGGTTGGAACAAACGTGCGGGCCTTTGCGTGATACAAGCAATTCAGGGCTCGAGCCCATTAAATACGCGTCAGATTGACTGCCACCAATACGGGTAGAAAACGTGTAGCCACCTGGGTTTTGTTTGAGTAAGGTTTTCAAGAGGTGTGCACGGTCAATTTCCTCTTCCGTATCGACCTGCATGGTGCGTGATAACACCACTTTATCCAGATCAATGTCCTCTCGACAGCAGCTTGTCGCCGCCAACTCGACACTGCGCATGTACTCTTCAGGAGTAGGAATCGGTTGGATCGATGAAGGTGGACAATCAGCAACCCCATCCACATCAGAAACTTTATCCGGTCTGATTGGTGACGTCGTGATAAGACGGTCTGGGACGATAAAGTGCACCGGGTTGTGTTCAGAGAACGGAATCACTCCCACCGCAATGGGGTTTTGGTTTCCCGCATCCTTTGCCGATTCAAGTAATTGACTGATGTGAGTATCTAACTCGGAGAATTTCGCCTGTTGGGAAAATTCTGCGGTAATGCCTTGGGTAAGTAAGGTCACCGTCGGTGAGCTAAAAAAGAACGAAGCATCATCCGTATGAGCGTTAAGAAACTCGGTGAGCATAGTGCTACTTCCCATTGAGTTACGAAGCATAATCATCTCTCAAGCTTTATTAAACATAGCGTTCCAAATGAGATCCCTTCTCATTTGACGAGTGAGACTACACACACAAAATCAATTGTTCAAACACTTTTTGATAATAATTATCACTCGCATTATAAATAATTCTATAAATTAATCCCATAGTATGAATATGGGGAAAAGCAAATAATTACTTATAGTTAGATAACATAAGAGGAAAAATCACTGGACATAAAAAATGGCTGAACCCTTTTGGAATTAGCCATCAATCATTGATCGGATCAATGAATTTACGTAATAGGACGTCAATTAACCCTGATCGTTAAAGCCGTATTTTTCATCGCTCAACGTTCGTATTTCATTGAAGCGGTCTTGCATCTTTCCGCCAATTAAATCCACGCGTCTTTGCATCTCATTCACCCAATTTCGATCTGCCATCACGTCACGAGGAAATACTGTCGTGCGTTGATTTGCTCCAAGATAAAGAAACGCATCAAACAATTCGCCCACTTGCGCATCCATCTTGTCCATAGCCGCTAACTTGTAACGCGCCTTCGGCAAGAGGTCGATGAATCTCAGCTCCGCAATTGGACTTTGTTTCACGTCCAGCAGCGCTGGGGCTGACACACCGTGGAAAGTTTCCACTACTTCTGGCTCTGTCATTGGCCAAATTAAGTACGTGCTGTCTGGAAACGCTTGTTCCAAACGCGTCGCCAGTGGCCAAGCGCTGTCCTGCGTTTTTGCTACGTAATCTTTTGGCGCATTAACCAAATGAAAAGCGCCAAAAATCAACAGGGCTTTTTCTTGCTTGGCCATTCGCTCAGCCGCAATTTGATAGAAATGATCGGTTTTATTTTTCGCCGCCAGTTTCCACACTTTTTCATCTTGAAGGCCTTGCCAATCAAAAGGAGCTTCCGCTAAATGCACCTGAATCTTTTTCCCTTCAGGCAAGGTCGCATTGCGCGTTCTGATCGCCTCAAAAAAGTTTCGATACGCATCCGGCATCCAGGCCATAAAATAAATTGATCCCCTCAGCACCTCCTCCAACTGCGCTTGCGTCACCTCGCCCCCAGCCAAATATTCATCCAGCACTGGCTGGTATTTCGCATTGCCAAACTCAACCACAATATGAGTAACGTGGTCAGAGAACGCCTCAGTCGTCACCAGCTCGGTAGCGTAATTCAGAAATGCATCGTTCCAATGGTAATCACCGATCCCAACAAAATTGTGTTGCTCGAACGCTTTTAAAATGGCCGCATTTGCAGGCTGGGCTTGATTCACTACTTGCTCAATTTTCTGCTTGGGTAAGTCCACCTCGGCAGAGTGTGGTAAATACTCACACCCAGCCATTCCAACGAGCCCCACAGCCAAAAGCCAAGGTTTGATTTTCCAGCCAAATTTATTCATCAATTTCACGACCTCCTTGTTAATATCGCGACAACGATAACAAAAATCATTATCATCCATCCAATTTTGATTTGATACTTGTTGCACAAAAGGAGAAAGGAATGAGTGAAAACCGCTCAGAATTCAACGGCAAACTGTGTTTAGTGACCGGCGCAGGACAAGGGATTGGCCTAGCATGTGCCAAAAGCTTATTGGCACAAGGAGCACGAGTGATTGCCTGCGATGTCACTCAATTAGCACTCGATGTCTTCCAGCAGTCGCTACCAAAATGCCAGCAATCGAATACGCTGCTTATCCCTTTTGATTTGGCAGATTCAAATGCAATTCAAACCGCTTGCCACAACCTAGAGCAAGACCAACTTATCCCTGATTACATCGTCACTTGTGCTGGCACTTTGCAACTCGAATCAGTTTTAGATTTGCCACTGGAAGCACTGACTAAAACCTTGGATGTGAACTTAAAAGGCACCATGCTGCTCACACAACAACTGGCTAAAATTCTGGTCAAACACAGCAAGCAAGGCGCGATTGTGGCCGTCGGTTCCAACGCCGCAGACACACCACGCGTCAAGATGTCCGCTTACTGCACATCCAAAGCAGGCCTACACATGTGGATGCAATGTTTGGGGTTAGAACTGGCAGAGCATGGCATTCGTTGCAACATCGTTAGCCCCGGTTCAACCCGGACCCCAATGCAAGAGCAGATGTGGAATGAAGCTTATGGCGAGCGAGAAACAATTCAAGGCAACTTGGCCTCCCATCGCATGGGCATTCCGTTAAACAAGATTGCCGAGACCAAGGACATCACCAACGCGATTGAGTTTTTGCTCAGTGATAAATCAGGTCATATCACCATGCATGATTTGAGAGTGGATGGCGGAGCGACCTTCTGATCCTCCGCCGAACGGAAAGTTAACCGTAAAACTTGGGGTGCCTGCCCTTCTCTAGCTTGCGCCTCACCTTGTAGGACACATCACCTAACGTGATCTTGCCAGCGTTGTTGCGGTCGATCCCCGCGTTCTGACGATACGCGATCGACCCCTGTTTAAACAACACATGCGAATGGGGTTTACCAATGGCTGCCGGATAGAGGATCGCCATGTACACATCCTCAAGAGAGTCCATTCGGCCACGGTACGGCAAGAAGTACGCTTTGACGTAATCGAGCTGCTCAATTGCGCTCATCTTGGCCAACTTTTTGGTACTGCTACCCAGCGCCTCGGCCGTTGAAGGCATAAACTGAATTAGCCCTGTTGCGCCACTTCCAGAACCATTTTTGATGCTCGGGCTAAACGTCTCTGCCGTTTCAAACGCCATACAAGCCATTAGATGGTTTGGGTCTATATTGAGCTCTTGAGAAATGTCGCTGACTTTGCTTTTAAACTCTGGCGAAACGCGATTACCCCAAGCTAGGGCATCAACAGGAGAAGAGGAAAAGCCCGAACAAGAAACATCATTTTTATTAGGGAATAAAGATAAAGGCGAGAGAGTGTTTACAACCTTCTGGTTCTTACGCATCAGGCTGTTAGGAAAGGAAAAAACCTTATCTTTTTTGTGCTTAAGCTTTGTTATTTTTAGTAGCTTATACAATCGCTTAGAAACCGTTTTCACGATAAAACCACAGTGGGAAAACATTTGTAAAACTGTAGTCCATTTCTTACTCTTTTAATATCAATATCAGTTGTGAAGCATAAAAGTGTGAGGTAGATCAGTGAGCTTTATAGAAAACATTAAGGATAAGAATAGGAATGAGAAAAAATCATACTTCATGATTTTTCTTTCCGATCAAAGCAATAAGTAGTTTGTTGCACATCGGAATTCGGTTGAATGGTCTTCCACTCAGTCACAACACTGTCTTCACGCTGAGTTAATCTGAGTAGAGGTTCTTCAACTTGGTAAAGTTGAACACCGTATCGATTGGTAACTCTACCGTTAGAATAAGACGTAAATAAAATATCGATAGTGAGGTCTTGACGACTCGTCGCACACTTTATGTTCTCTTCTGTCTGAAAGCCCAAGATGCCCAAAGTACAGCTTTCATCATCAATAGAAAGTTGATACTCAACCCATGCATTTAGACCAGAGTTGGTCTGACCAAGTCCAACCTCACAGTGATAAACACCATCCCAACTAGCGGTAGAGAGAGCCGCCAGAACCAGCGCATCAACCGTCAAATTCACCATGCTCACCTCCATGCATACAGTTCGCATGGAAGGTTACCGAAGTCTTAATCTCGGGGCATTCCGTCTCCATCAAAACTTGGACGGAGAGCTCAGTTACCACTCAGCAATAAAAAGGCGACTTTTCACACCGCGAATCTGCAACCCCATGGCCTCAAATACATGCTCAAAGTCTTGGCAGGAAGCAGGCACATTGGGTAAAGACAGCGATGCTTCTGTAAAGAATGATTGGTTGAGTGTCTCTGATTCTCCCCACGCCAATTCCCACCAATCCAAAATACGTTGTTTCGACGCATTCAACCGATAGACCGCTGGCAGCCGATCGCGCTTGTTGAGGTTTTCAGTTTTAGATGTTGGCAGCAAATTCCATTTATCGTTGTTCGGCCAGTAGGCGAACGGCAAGCAGTGATCAACATGGTACTCATTACGCAACTTACTCCCACTCCAAACACTGATGATCTCAGAGTGATTCGAACGCAACTGCTCTACCCGCTTGCGTACCGCGCGAGTGTCGTGATCTTTAGCAATCCAAACCAAACAGTCGTGGTATGTTTGTAGCGCGATGCCTCGCTCTTGGTTTGAGCTAAACCGCTGCATTTCAAGGATCCATTGGTTGACCACCAGAGGTTCAATCCAAGAGTGATAAAGCCTAAAGCAGTCCCACAAGCTCTCATCCAGAATAAATTGGCCATAGCTTTCAAGGAATGCTCCATCAACAACAATAGTGCCTTTATGCTTTTTCGATGAACGTACCATTTCAAAATATGGATTCGATTTGTCACCTTGGTATGTATAGGTAACTAGGCCATCTTTGATGGTTTTCAAACTGTCTTTAATCGCTTTGTCTAAAGCAGCCGCATCATCACCAACAAACATAGTGCCAATCGCTAAATCATCAGGACTTAAATGAGAAAGTTTGTCCCAACCATCAGGCTTAATGAATCCGAGCCCTTTTGAGGCATTGGAATTCTGCTGGATGTTTTCTTTATCGATGAGACGTTTGAACTGACGAATCCAATACAGGCCAACTAAACCAAGGGGGATCGCGACTTTGCCATCAGTACGATCAATAACGGCTCCGGAATGTGCGTCTGCAATTCGTAATAAGGTTCGTAGCAATGCCAGTTTGTAAGTCGCTGACTTGGAATCGTTCACGATAATATGGCGAACCTTGTTGAGATCACCGGAACCATCATCGGGAAGTGACATGACAACTGTCTGCCAATGAACGTCATCACGCTTGAGTTGATCGTCACTGTCGGAGACATGCCTAACCATAAGCGCACTGTTCTTCGCCAGCTTTTCTAATTCTTGAACGGAGACAGGATAAGCTTTGCGCCCATCGGTGAACTCACCATGGCGAAGACTTATGACCAATCGACCATTTGGTGCTAGTAGATTAGAGAGCTTACGGAAAGCGCGTTCACGATGAGAAGTAGCAAGATGCATCCAAACCGCACTCACCAAAATAAGATCAAAGCGAAGCCCTAAGTTGGTGGTTTTCTCAAGCGTAGGCAAGGCATCATCAAGCCAAGTAACCGAATCACCCGTCTTAACTTTACCAAGCGCTAATATAGATGCGGCAGGTTCAAGAGCAATCACTTCACAGCCTTGATCCGACATCCATTTTGCATCTCGTCCAGAACCTGCTCCCACATCCAATACCCGATCACCAGCATGAGGCCAAAAAGCCTGCCAGCTCACGTGAACGTTCTCAAACGTCGTCGAGTTGTATTGCTCCGCTAATGCGCTCGCATTTTGGTTATAGAAATTGGAGGTAGAAGACATAAGATAAGGCTGCAATTGAAGTGAACACATAGTAAGTGCTATTGATTGCAAAGACTAGGGTGTGTTGATCTT
>NZ_JAHGAH010000263.1:0-16141 GCF_030248475.1 Vibrio sp. D173a | reverse complement strand
TTAACTGATCGGCATTAGTGCGCAAGCACCTCTTTTTGATCGTATCTATTGTGTTTGCTTTAAAAGGGTTGGTGAAGCCAACCCTCTTTGAAACAACGAATAATTAATATGCGTCGTTGTGAACGGTCTGTACTGCACGACCTGAAGGGTCAACACAGTTTTGGAATGACTCATCCCATTCAATCGCTTTCGCTGAAGAACATGCTACTGAAGGGCCACCAGGTACACATTCTGCTGCAGATGGTAGCGGGAACAACTCTTCAAAGATTTCGCGGTAGACATAACCTTCTTTGGTTGTTGGTGTGTTGTAAGGGAAGCGGAATTGTGCCGTTTCCATTTGTTGATCCGTTACTTTCTGTTCTGCCACTTCTTTCAAAGTATCGATCCAGCTATAACCTACACCATCAGAGAACTGCTCTTTTTGACGCCATGCGATCGATTCTGGTAGGTAGTGCTCGAAACACTCACGAAGAATGTGTTTTTCCATCTTACCATTGCCACACATCTTATCTGCTGGGTTCAAGCGCATTGCAACATCAATAAACTCTTTATCTAGGAAAGGTACACGTCCTTCTACGCCCCATGCTGCTAGTGATTTGTTAGCACGTGCACAGTCAAACATGTTCAGAGCGAGCAATTTACGTACCGTCTCTTCGTGGAACTCTTTTGCGTTTGGTGCTTTGTGGAAGTACAGGTAACCACCAAAGATTTCATCTGCACCTTCACCAGACAGTACCATCTTGATGCCCATTGCTTTGATCTTACGACCCATTAGGAACATTGGTGTTGAAGCGCGGATAGTCGTTACGTCATACGTTTCAATGTGGTAAATCACATCGCGAATCGCGTCCAGACCTTCTTGAATCGTGTAGGTCATCTCGTGGTGAACAGTACCAATCTGGTCTGCAACTTCGCGAGCGGCTTTCAAGTCTGGTGCACCTTCTAGGCCCACTGCGAATGAGTGCAGCTGTGGCCACCATGCTTCAGATTTCTCATCGTCTTCAATACGCATCGCTGCAAATCGTTTTGCAACTGCTGAAGTGATAGAAGAATCCAGACCACCAGAAAGAAGCACACCGTATGGCACGTCAGTCATCAGTTGGCGTTTCACTGCTGCTTCTAGCGCTTCAGTCAATTCTTCTTTGCTTGTACTATTGCCTTGCACTGCTGCGTACTCGTTCCAGTCGCGGATGTAGTAGCGCTGAGGTTCTGCATCGGCACTGCCGTAGTGACAGCCTGGAGGGAACTCACTCACGGTCTTACACACAGGAACAAGTGCTTTCATTTCTGACGCAACGTAGTAGTTACCGTGCTCATCGTAACCTTGGTAAAGTGGAATGATGCCAATGTGGTCACGGCCAACTAGGTATTCATCTTTATCTTCATCGTAGAGTACGAATGCAAAAATACCGTTTAGTTCTTCAAGAAGGTCAGCGCCCATGTCTTGGTATAGCGCTAGGATAACTTCACAGTCTGAATCGGTTTGGAATTCGTATTTGCCTTCATAGCGAGCACGAATCTCTTTGTGGTTGTAGATTTCACCGTTTACCGCAAGGATGAGTTTTTTATCAGGGCTGTATAGTGGCTGGGCACCACTATTTAGACCAACGATCGCCAAGCGCTCGTGCGCCAGGATTGCGCGCTCTGATGAGTAAATACCAGACCAGTCTGGACCGCGATGACGAAGCTTTTTCGACATCTCAAGTGCTATAGGGCGCAATGCCGCTGCATCGCTCTTAATGTCTAAAATGCCAAATACTGAACACATACAACATCCTTTTTAAACTAAACAATTTTTAATCGGTATAGGTTCAATTTGCCATTCTGAGTAAAAAAAGCAACGTTTTATGATTAAAAAAATGATAAAAAGCCTTTTTGATTAGATGGTATTTAAAAAATGTCTAATTTTGATTAATGAAATCAAGGTTTGGTTTGAAAAACGTACAAAAAAGCCCTCTTGTTAAAAGAGGGCTATGAAAATATATCCACCTCAATGCTTATTTCATCGGTGTAAATTGAGGTTGAAGTTGATCGCAAACATGACGTGCAAAACCGCTACCAGCCTCACTATAGATGTTAAATGCAGCATCGACTCCTGTCTCTAATAAGCCTTCAAGCTGGTCTGGGTATTCAGCAATCGCTGCAATTTGTCCCTTATAGTTTCGACTTTGCAGTTGCTCCAGTGCGGTTTGGTTACCTTGGTGATGTGGCATTGCAAGAAGCACCATTTTGACATTAGCAGTGTCCAAAATACGCTCCCAAAAATCTGGGTCTGTCGCATCGCCAGAGATGACATTGCGGCCTTCAGAGCGAAGCTTGTGTGCGGCCTCTTCACGGACTTCAACACCCAGTGAAATCTTGCCATAGCGAGCGCGCAGTTCGTCGTAGGCGCCAGTGCCAATTCGTCCCATACCAAGGATCAGTACTTGAGCATGACCAGGATTGATGAGTTGGTCTCGTTGGTTCAGTTTCTCTGCTGCGGTTTCTTGTAGCCATTTACCTGAATGTTGGTAAATCTGATGACCCAATCGGTTTAGCGGGGCAGAGATAATAAACGAGATAGACACAGCGACAGCAATTGCGGCCAACATGTCGCTCGGCATCCAACCCATCTTGTAAGCCAGACCACCAACAATCAGACCGAACTCACTGTAGTTGAAAAGCGATAGCGACGTCAGCAATGAAGTACGTACTCGGAACTTAAAGTGGTTGATGGTGAGGAAGTAGAGCAGCCCCTTGATAGGCAGCAGCAAGATAAATAGCAGCGCTAAACCTACGCCGGTAAAGCTCAATGAAGCTGATAAACCAATGTTAAGGAAGAAACAGACGAGGAACAGTTCCTTCATATTAAACAACGATTTGGATAGCTCGGACGCTTTACGATGCCCAGCCAATAGCATACCCAATATCAAAGCACCCAAATCTGGCTTCATGCCGACCAGTTCAAATAAGCCGGCACCGACCACGAGCGCGAAGAAGATACCAAACAGCACCAGCATCTCGCCGTGACCAACTTTGTCTAGCAGCTTGTAGAACAATGGGCGGAGAAACGGCAAGGCAAATAATCCAATGGCGTACCATTCAGGAATCTTACCTGTGGAAGCGGTAAGGAAGACCACAGCAAAGATATCCTGCATAACCAGAATACCGATTGCTAGTGTGCCGTAGGTGGCGTTCATCTCGCCTTTCTCTTGCAGCGTTTTAACTGCAAATACGGTACTAGAGAAAGAGAGAGCGAAAGCGAGCAGTAGGATCTGACTGTGATCCATGGTGGCAAGGGATGAAAGCCCAAGCAGCTTCAGCCCAACGAGAACCAGAGCAAAGAAAAGAGTCGAGAGAATATTGTGCGCTGTAGCACCGCCCCAAATTTCTTTAGAAAGCAGCGTTTTTACATCCAGCTTTAAACCAATGGTGAAAAGCAGCAAGGTCACACCAAGGTCTGCGAGCGTGACAATGACGTCATTACTTTGGTAGCCAAACGCATGAAGGCCAAAACCTGCAAGTAGGAAACCGACCAAAGGGGGGAGGTTACATTTTAGAGCGATGAAGCCGGCGAGGAACGCCGTTGTAATTAGAATAATTTCCATACTATTGAGCTATATTCCTGATATACAAAAACGGGCTGTGAAACCACAGCCCGAGATTGTAACGCAATTGGATGTATAAACTTAGTCTTCTAGTAACTTTTGTAACAAAACTCCGTTCAACATAGCGCGCTTGATCATCGCAAATGCACCCATTGTTGGTTGCTTATCAATGTGAGAGGCAACAATAGGAAGTTCGTTATGGAAAGTCTTTAAAGATTGGTTTTCTACGTTGCGCTGGATTGCGGGGAACACAATTTCTTCCGCGGCAGTAATGTCACCAGCAATAACGATTTTTTGCGGGTTAAACAAGTTAATCGTGATCGCGATAGCTTTACCAAGTTGGTTACCTACGCGAACTAGGCTTTGTTTCGCCAGCTCGTCACCATTCATCCCATGAGTACAAACGTCATCAATGGTGATGTGTTCAAGTTGAGTCAGGCTCGATTCGTAACCTTGTGCAATCAGCTTTTTCACTCGTTGTACGATGGCCGGGTTGGCAGCAACCGTTTCTAGACAGCCAAAGTTACCGCATTGGCATTGCTCGCCAAGTGGGTCGATTTGGATGTGACCGATTTCACCGACGTTGCGGTTGAAACCAAGGAATACCTGACCGTTCACGATAATACCAGCACCAGTACCGCGGTGAACACTGACCAGAATCGAATCTTGGCAGTCTTGGCTCGCGCCAAAGTAGTGTTCAGCTAGTGCCATACCACGCACGTCGTTACCAACAAAACACGCGGTATTAAATTTTTCACGAATGATTTCGCCTAGAGCGAGGTTATCAATATCTGTATTCGGCATGTACTCAACAACACCTGTGGTTGGGTTCACCAGACCAGGCAGTGTGATACCGATCGCGATAAGTTGGTCGATCTTGTCTTGGCAACGATTAACGAAGTCTTTCAGTAAATCAATCAATCCAGCAATCAAATCAGCTTGGTTGCTGTAATGAAGCTCGTGTTGATCTTGTGCCAATGCTGTGCCGCCTAAGTCGTACAAGCAGAATTGCACGTAGTCACGACCTAATCGAACAGCGATAGAGTGGAAAGGTTTTACTTCAGTGGTCAACGAGATTGCTCGACGACCACCGGTAGAAGCTTGTTGCGCGACTTCTTTAATTAAGCCGCGCTCTAAAAGTTGGCGGGTTATTTTGGTAACACTCGCTGGGGCGAGCTGACTAACATCCGCGACTTGAATACGGGAGATTGGACCTTGTTGGTCAATCAGCCTGTATACCGCAGCGCTGTTAAGCTGTTTTACTAAATCTACATTACCAATCTGTCCGCCATTCATGCTTAATTTTGCTCGTATTGTCCGTTAACAACCGTCGCTTTTACATTGAAGTCACGATCGAAAACAGTAAGGTTTGCTACCATACCTTTTCGAACTCGGCCAAGACGGTCCTCAACACCGATTGCGGTTGCTGGGTACAGTGTAGCCATTCGTAGAGCTTCGTCTAAAGCGATGCCTGCGTGCTCAACTGTATTCTGAACTGCTTCGATCATAGTCAGAGCTGAGCCGCCTAGTGTGCCATTTTCATCAACACACTTACCATCTCGGTAATATACTTTCTTACCGACAAAAATAAAGTGATCAATGTCAGCACCTGCTGGAGCTGTGGCATCCGTCACCAAAACAAGCTTTTCGCCCTTGATTTTATGAGCAATTCGAATGTTTGCGTAATCAACGTGGAAACCGTCTGCAATGATACCTGCATAAACTTCTGGGGTGTCGTAAATCGCACCAACCACACCTGGTTCACGGCCAACCATTGGCGTCATCGCATTGAATAGGTGAGTGGCAAATGTGATACCTGCTTCGAAACCTTGACGTGCTTCTGCGTATGTTGCGTTGGTGTGACCGATAGAAACCACGATGCCAGCCGCTTTCAAACGAGAGATATGCTCAGGGTCATTTTGTTCTGGAGCTAGCGTTACTTTTGCAATGATGTCTGCGTTTGCGCAAATCAGGTCAATCATACCGTCGTCAGAAGGGCGGATGAAGTCAACGCTGTGAATACCTTTTTTCGCTACGTTTAGGTACGGACCTTCAAGATGCAAACCTAGCGATTGGTTTTGGTATTTGTTGTGGTACTCACGAGCTGCAGCAATCGAAGCGCGCATGTCTTCGTCTGAAGATGTGATTAGAGTAGGTAGAAAGCTTGTACAACCAGATTTAAGGTTTGCTTCATGCATGATTTGCATTGTTTCTGGTGTGATTTCGTCGTTAAGCATCACACCGCCACAGCCGTTTAGCTGTAGGTCGATAAAACCAGGGCTTAGGTTAGCACCGTCCAGATCTTTTACTTCAATACCTTCTGGTAGTTGAGTCACTGGCACAACTGATTGAATCTGGTCATTGTCGATGATGACAGCATGATCGGTAAGAACATCACTACCGGTATAGATTTTACAGTTACTTAGCGCGTACATAGTCAGCTAGTCCTTATAGATGAGAATTCATTTTCTGTTCCGTTATCTAACTGGCGACTCCATGAGTCGGGCTGGTACTTAGTTTGTATCACTGAATTAGATAACGAGTCACATACAGCAAGTCGCGTTTTATCGATGTCATTATCAGAGTAACTAACTGAAAAATAATAAATGAATTAGTTTTTATGATTGTTTTCCAGAGCAAAGTTACTGCGAATCATCTGTAGAGATACCAAAATAACACTGATTCTGTCTTGCATAAAGTCCGAGAATCTTATCTCTAAAACGCCATTTTTTCGTATAATAAAATAAGTTTTATGATCTCGCTAGCAAAAACCTTCTGAATGACCAATTTCTGGTGATTATGATCACAAACAATGAGGTTTTAATTTGCGGAGCAAAATTAATATCATAAACTGGTAGCGACTAAATTGAACGACTGAAATAAGTCATTCAACAAAACATAAAATCCTATAGGGGGAACTTAAGGTGAATATTCTTGGATACGCGCAGAAGTTAGGTAAAGCTCTTATGCTTCCTATCGCAACGCTTCCAGTTGCAGCGCTTTTACTACGTTTGGGTCAGCCTGACCTGTTAGACATAGCGTTTATGGCATCTGCTGGTAACGCAATCTTTAGTCAACTACCACTGCTATTCGGTCTAGGTATCGCGATCGGTCTTTCTAAAGATGGTCAAGGTGCTGCTGGTCTAGCAGGTGCAGTTGCTTACTTCGTACTTACTGCAACAGCAGCAACAATCGATGCAAGCGTTAACATGTCATTCTTCGGCGGTATCATTGCAGGTATCATCGCTGGTCACTCTTACAACGCTTTCCATGCTACTCGTCTTCCTGAGTGGTTGGCATTTTTCTCTGGCAAACGTCTAGTACCAATCATGGCGGGTCTATTCTCGCTAGTAGCTGGTGCAATTGCTGGTGTTGTATGGCCAACAATCCAAGGCGGTCTTGACGCACTAGCACACGCAGTTTCTACTTCTGGTGCTATCGGTCAATTCGTATACGGTACTCTTAACCGTGCACTTATCCCTGTAGGTCTACACCACGTACTAAACTCGTACTTCTGGTTCGGTATGGGTACGTGTCAAGAAGTTCTAGTTTCTGGCGCAACTGCTGCTGGTCAAGCGCTTCCTGCACTACAACAGCTTTGTGTTGACCCAGCTCTAGCTAAGACTCTTGTTGCTGGTCAAACTCACACATTCGAATTCGCTAACTCTGTAACTCCAGAAATCACTGCAACAGTTAAAGAAGTAACTGAAACTCTGAAATCTGGTGACCTACACCGCTTCTTCGGCGGCGATAAGAGCGCTGGTGTATTCATGAACGGTTTCTTCCCTGTGATGATGTTCGGTCTACCAGGTGCGGCACTTGCTATGTACCTAGCAGCACCAGTCGAGAAGCGCAGCCAAGTTGGTGGTGCACTATTCTCAGTAGCATTCTGTTCATTCCTAACAGGTATCACTGAGCCTCTAGAGTTCATGTTCGTATTCCTAGCACCTGCTCTATACGCAATCCACGCAGTATTTACAGGTCTGTCTCTAGTAATCGCAAACATGCTTGGCACGCTACACGGCTTTGGTTTCTCTGCAGGTCTAATCGACTTCGTACTGAACTACGGTCTAGCAACTAAGCCACTAGTACTGTTCGCAGTAGGTCTAGGCTTCGGTGCTCTATACTTCTTCACATTCAGCTTCGCAATCCGCGCTTTCAACCTGAAATCGCCAGGTCGTGAAGACGACGATAACGAAACAGCAGCTGCTCCAGCTGGTGATGCAGCAAAAGGTGACCTAGCTCGTCAATACCTGAAAGCGCTAGGTGGTCACGATAACCTAACTTCAATCGACGCGTGTATCACTCGTCTACGTCTAACGCTTAAAGACCGCTCTGTTGCTGACGAAGCAGTACTTAAGAAACTAGGCGCGAAAGGTGTGGTTAAGCTTGGCGAAAACAACCTTCAAGTTATCCTTGGTCCTCTTGCAGAAATCGTTGCTGGTGAAATGAAAGCAATCGGTGCAGGTGAAGACCTATCAGATGTAAAACTGCCTTAATTACATCTTAATGACTCTCTATAAAGACCTCCTTCGGGAGGTCTTTTTTTGTTTGTGCAGATTTAATATGCTGTGCTTTCAAGCGAAGAAGAGAAATATTGCCGTTTTAACGACGGTTCTTGTTGTCTAATCGCTAAGAATTGTGGATCATTAGGAACAATGCACTCTGTAAACCGAGTACGGTTACGGAGTACTGTTTTCTCTGACAATACTAATATTTTTGAGGTGCTATAGATGAGTGAAGCTGATGCTCGTCCATCAAACTTTATTCGCCAGATCATTGATAAAGATCTAGCGGATGGTAAACACACTAGCGTGCATACTCGATTCCCGCCGGAGCCGAATGGCTACCTGCACATCGGTCATGCTAAGTCTATCTGTTTGAACTTCGGTATTGCTCAGGACTACCAGGGCCAATGTAATTTACGTTTCGACGATACAAACCCTGAAAAAGAAGACATCGAATACGTTGAGTCTATCAAGAAAGATGTAAACTGGTTGGGCTTCGAGTGGGATGGTGAAGTATGTTACTCATCAAACTACTTCGACAAGCTTTACGAATATGCAATTGAATTGATTAATAAAGGCTTAGCGTACGTTGATGAGCTAAGTCCTGAGCAGATTCGTGAATACCGCGGTACGTTAACGGCTCCGGGTAAACCAAGCCCATACCGTGATCGCCCAATCGAAGAAAACCTAGCGCTATTTGAAAAAATGCGTGCGGGTGAGTTCGAAGAAGGTAAAGCGTGTCTTCGTGCGAAGATCGACATGGGTTCTTCATTCATGGTTATGCGTGACCCAGTAATCTACCGTGTACGTTTCGCGACTCACCACCAGACTGGTGATAAGTGGTGCATTTACCCAATGTACGACTTCACACACTGTATCTCTGATGCGCTAGAAGGCATTACGCACTCTATCTGTACTCTAGAGTTCATGGATAACCGTCGTCTGTACGACTGGGTTTTAGACAACATCACAATTGATTGTCGTCCACACCAGTACGAATTCAGCCGCCTAAATCTTGAATACACAGTGATGTCTAAGCGTAAGCTAAACCAACTAGTAACTGAGAAATTGGTTGATGGTTGGGATGACCCACGTATGCCAACCGTATCTGGTCTGCGTCGTCGTGGTTTTACATCTGCATCTATTCGTGAATTCTGTAAGCGTATTGGCGTAACCAAACAAGAGAACATGATTGAGTTTGGTTCTTTAGAGTCATGTATTCGTGATGATCTAAACGAAAACGCACCACGTGCGATGGCCGTTCTCGATCCTGTTAAACTTGTTATCGAGAACTTCGAAGAAGACGCGGTAGAGACACTGACAGTTGCTAACCATCCAAACAAACCTGAAATGGGTGAGCGTGAAGTACCATTCACTCGCGAAGTTTGGATTGAGCGTGAAGATTTCCGTGAAGAAGCAAATAAGAAGTACAAGCGTCTTGTTTTGGGTAAAGAGGTACGTCTACGTGGCGCATACGTGATCAAAGCAGAACGTATTGAGAAAGACGCGGAAGGCAAGATCACAATCATCTTCTGTACTTATGATGCTGACACACTAGGTAAGAACCCAGCAGATGGCCGAAAAGTGAAGGGCGTTATTCACTGGGTTTCAGCGGATAAAGCACTGCCGGCAGAAATCCGTCTTTATGATCGCTTGTTCACAGTGCCAAACCCAGCCGCTGCGGATGACTTTGCTGCGACGATCAATCCAGAATCACTCGTGGTTCTAAATGGTTTTGTTGAGCCAAGCCTAGCGACATCAGAAGCTGAAAAAGGCTACCAGTTTGAGCGTACGGGTTATTTCTGTGCAGATTCAAAAGACTCTTCAGCGAACAAGTTAGTGTTCAACCGTACGGTTGGCCTACGTGATACCTGGGCGAAAATCGAGACTCAATAATCTCCATTCCTCGCTAACAAAAATGCCAGCATCATTGCTGGCATTTTTTATGGTTATTCTAATCGTGTCGGTTTGGATGTTGTGACGCTACCGGTTTTTGAGTCGTACCATATGACGTAGGTTGAACTCTCAGGGTTTCGTTCGTAGCCTTTCTTGGTAAACGTGTAATAGCAAACAGATTGATGAGAGTCTTTGTCTTGGACCCGACGTGTAATAAAGTCAAACCGATCGTCAGCGTTGCGATTATTTGATAGGGAATATTCGTCACCAAGTAGGGCTTGCCATACGGCAATACAACCCGAATTCCCTTGCCCTATGTTGTAGGGGTTACCAATCACTCCATTTCGGTTGCCTTTGTTTGTTCCTAAAGGGTAGCCAAACTCATTTACATCCAACTCTCCACCACCGTAACCTTCTAAGTCTTGCCGAGCTTCAGGTGTACCGCCATTTACCAACCATTGGCTTTGTGTGAAACGAACCGCTGTTTCGAATTGATCTGAAATTGCTTCCATCTTTGCTTCATAGGCATCATCTTGGATATTTAAGAATCTTGGTGCCGCGACAACGGCAAGAATACCGAGAATGACAATCGCAATAATCAGTTCGAGTAAGGCAAAGCCACAAGAATTCCTTTTCTTCATCGCTTGTCTCCATAAAAAAACGCCAGCCGAGGCTGACGTTTAAGTCTTTCTTAACAAAAAGCGTTACTTTTTATTTTGCTGGCTTGTGAGCGTCAGGGTTTGTCTTACATGAACCGTCGCTACATTTACCGTATAGGTACAAGCTGTGGTTAGTAAGCGTAACATTGTACTTAGCCGCAATTTCTTTTTGACGTTCTTCGATCACGTCGTCTGAAAACTCAATCACTGCACCACAATCTAGACACACAAGGTGGTCGTGGTGATGTTGAGTTGACAGTTCAAATACTGATTTACCGCCTTCGAAATGATGACGAGTAACAATACCAGCATCATCGAATTGGTTTAGTACACGATAAACGGTTGCTAGTCCGATCTCTTCACCTAGATCAATTAGCTTTTTGTACAAATCTTCAGCACTGATGTGCTGGCAGTCTGGCTGCTGAAGTACTTCTAGAATTTTTAGCCTTGGAAGGGTTACTTTTAGACCCGCATCCTTCAGCGCCTGATTATTGTCTGACATATACTTTCCCGTTGGATCATCTGCAGCGATTTAACAGAATATAATATTCCTATCATTATAGGCGAAGCGTACTGAACATTAAACCACGAACTTCAAAGGGTTAATAGATTCTTTTTGTAAATTGGAAACAGGTCGATTATATTACAGATCAGACCAGTTACATATTGATAACATTGGAACGCAACGACTACGGACAGTTATGAATAAGCGACTTGCTAAGATATATAAACCAGGAATTGTGAAGTTTTCGCTGAATATTTGGCCGCCATTCTGGGGGGCTGGTATTAAAATCTTACATATTTCTGAAGACTTTCGAACGGTGAAAGTTCGTTTGAAACTGCGCTGGTGGAATAAAAACGCCAATCGAACTCAGTATGGAGGAAGTATTTTCTCTCTCACTGACCCAATTTACTCTTTGATGTTGATGGGCATTCTTCGCGAGGAATACTACGTCTGGGATAAAGAGGCGAGTATCAACTTCATTAAGCCCGGGCAGAGTGATTTGTTTGCGGAGTTTGAGGTGACAGATAGCATGCTAGATGAAATCTATCAAATGACTCGTAATGGTGAGAAGTGCTTCCCTGAATTCATTACTCACGTAAAAGACAAAGAGGGTAATGTTGTTTCGGAAGTGCAGCGCAAATTGTACGTGAGGAAGAAACCTCAGTACCGAGAAGAAGAAGTTGCGACAGAAATCTCTTAGTGCCTGTTTAGATACAAAAAGACCTCCACGAAGGAGGTCTTTTTTTATGAATGCTTACTTAGCCTTCAAGCTCAGCTAGGCACATCTCTTCGTAGACTTGCTTAACCCAGTTTTCTACGCGCTCGTCAGTCAGTTCTGGTTGACGGTCTTCGTCGATACACAGACCAACGAATTGGCTGTCGTCACCTTCTACTAGAGCTTTAGATGCTTCGAACTCGTAACTTTCAGTCGAAGTGTGGCCTAGGATAGTACCGCCTTTCGCTTCAACGATGTCACGTACTGTGCCCATTGCGTCACAGAAGTACTCTGCGTAATCTTCTTGGTCACCACAACCGAAAATAGCAACTAGCTTCGTAGAGAAATCGATTTGCTCAAGTTCTGGGAAGAAATCATCCCAATCACATTGCGCTTCACCGTAGTACCAAGTCGGGATACCTAGAAGTAGAAGATCAAAGTTATCAATGTCTTCTTTGCTGCTTTTTGCGATGTCTTGAACGTGAACTAGTTGTTTACCTAGTTGCTTTTGAATCATCTTTGCAACGGCTTCAGTATTACCTGTGTCGCTACCGAAGAAGATACCTACACTTGCCATAGAGTCTATACCTTTACATTGTTTGTTACTGGCGATGGGGGAGCAGAGCTTAACCTAGCCCTGTGCCTTCCCAACTGAGCTGAATCAGACCTTTGGCGATGAAACCAGCACAGCCAAGGAAAAGAACCAACCACACAATACGACGACCAAAAACAGGTACATTGCCTTGCTTTAGTACATCTTTTATCGCCATCCCAATGAAGAAGAAGATAGCAGCAAAAAGAAGATCGAGCCCGATCGACTCGAGCATGTCCATATAGTCGTATAGCATTGTCGTCCTTCATGCCAAAAATTCTTGGGCGCACTATACCACTGTTAAACGGTAAAGTTAATGCACTACGAGAAGGGTTATTTCAATAATCTGGCGTTGTTTTTCGAATTTGTTAACTCGAAATATATTTCCTGATCACACGCATAACTTCTGCCGGTTTCTCGGCATGTAACCAGTGTCCGGTGTTGGCAATAATGTGTGCTTTTGCGTTGTTAAACTGGCGTTTAACCGCAGGTTGATGCTCAGGCATCAGATAGTCGGAATCACCGCCTTTAACAAACAACGTAGGAATGTCGGTTAGTGCAATTTCTTGCCAGCCAATGATGTCGTCGTAGTTGTTGAGCAAACTTGCAACGTTAAAGCGCCAGTCCATTTGGTCACCATTTTTGTACAACGATTTCGACAGGAATTGTCTAACGCCATCGATTTCAATATGTTGAGCAAGAATATCCATCGTTTGCTGGCGATTGGCCGGTTTTTCTTTGATTACCGCTTGCAGGCCGTTAAACACGTTATCGTGACGGTTTGTTTGGTAAGACACTGGCGCCATATCGAGTACGATTAGTCGTTTAACAAACTCTGGCGCAACATCCGCCAATTTCATCGCAACTTTTCCGCCCATTGAGTGACCGATGACAAGTGCTGGCTCGATATTCAAATAACGAAGTAAATCAGCAACATCTTGCGCCATTACTTCATAGTTGTGTGTTTCTGAATGGAAAGAAAGGCCATGATTTCGGAGATCAATGCTGATCACACAGTGATCTTGAACGAGGTCGCGAGCCAGTAAACCTAGATTACTGAAACTGCCAAACAATCCATGAATCAAAACAACCGTTTGGCCGTGCCCTTCCTGCTTATAGTTGAGTAATGCTGACATTTTATCTTATTCGTGATGGGTTTAACGTGGAGTATCCGCGAGGATCTCGTTATAATCCCCCAGAGTTTAAACATTGAGAATGTGAAAAGCGAATGAAAACAATTGAGGTTGATGAGGATCTATACCGTTACATTGCGGGTCAAACCAAGCATATCGGTGAAAGTGCCTCGGATATTTTACGACGCCTTTTGAACCTTGATGGCCAGTTGCAGGAAGCAGTTGTTGCACCTGTAGTAGAACAGCCACAAGGGATTGTAGTAAGTAAAGATGCTGGCAAAGCAGAATCAGTAGATACCGTAAAAGAGATGCGCTCTCTACTTATCTCTGACGAGTTTGCTGGTCTTAAGAAAGCGATTGATCGCTTCATGTTGGTACTATCAACCTTACACAAACTGAATCCAGAGAGTTTCTCTCAAGCAACAAAAGTGAAAGGGCGCAAACGCGTTTACTTTGCTGATAACGAAGAGACTCTGCTAGCAAATGGTAACACTACCAAACCTAAAGCAATTCCTGGCACGCCATTTTGGGTAATCACCAACAACAACACCAGTCGTAAGCGACAGATGGTGGAGCAGGTGATGGCTCACATGGAATTCCAGCCTGACTTAATAGAGAAAGTAACAGGTTCAATCTAAGAAACCTGATAGAAGCCTCATAATATGTAGCGTTTAGCAGATATTATGAGGCTTTTTTGATTTTATTTGTTTTTAAAGAAAGGATGTCAAACATGGCTAAGCACCCTCGTGCTGGGCAAAAAGCGCAGCAGGAAGATCTTCACAATATCCCAGCACTCGTTGCTAACTACTTCTTACTTCAACCAGACGCAGCAAACGCAGAACATAAGGTTCAATTTGGTACTTCGGGCCACCGCGGTACTGCAGACAAGCACACTTTTAACGAAAACCACATTTTAGCGATCGCTCAAGCGGTAGCGGAAGTTCGTGCTGAGCAAGGAACAACAGGTCCATTGTTTGTTGGTAAAGACACGCACGCACTATCAGAGCCAGCATTTTCAAGTGTGATTGAAGTATTGATTGCAAATGGCGTGAAAGTGATTGTTCAACAAGACAACGGCTACACACCAACACCGGGTATTTCACACGCGATTCTGACTCACAACATCAAGCATGATGACAAAGCAGACGGTATCGTAATTACCCCATCGCATAACCCACCGCAAGACGGCGGCATCAAATACAACCCGACTCACGGTGGTCCAGCAGAGGCTGAACTGACTCAAGCAATCGAAGATCGTGCAAACGCACTGATTGCTGAAGGTTTGCAAGGTGTTAAACGCCTACCACTGGCAGAAGCGAAAGCATCGGATCTGTTTGTAGAGATGGATTTGGTGAAGCCATACATCGATGACCTAGTGAATGTTATCGATATGGAAGCAATCCAAAAAGCAAACCTGAAGATTGGTGTAGATCCATTGGGTGGCAGTGGCATTGATTACTGGCGTCAAATTGGTCAGGCATACAACCTAGACCTAACGCTAGTAAGTGAAGCGATTGATCCTTCTTTCCAATTCATGTCTCTAGATAAAGACGGCGTTGTACGTATGGACTGTTCTTCTCCTTACGCAATGGCGGGTCTATTGGCGTTGAAAGATGAATACGACTTAGCCTTTGGTAACGACCCTGACTACGATCGCCACGGTATCGTTACGCCGAAAGGTCTGATGAACCCGAACCACTTCTTAGCGGTTTGTATCGATTACCTATACCGTCACCGTGAAGCGTGGGGTAAAGACGTAGCTGTTGGTAAAACGCTAGTTTCAAGTGCATTGATTGACCGTGTTGTAGCGGATTTAGGTCGTGAGCTATGTGAAGTACCAGTCGGCTTTAAATGGTTTGTTGATGGTCTGTACACTGGTAAGTTTGGCTTCGGCGGCGAAGAAAGTGCAGGTGCGTCTTTCCTTCGTAAAGATGGTACGCCTTGGTCAACAGACAAAGACGGCATCCTGCTATGTCTTCTAGCAGCAGAGATCACTGCGGTAACGGGTAAGAACCCTCAAGATTACTATGAAGAGCTAGCAGCGAAGCACGGTGAATCTAAGTACAACCGCATTCAAGCTGTAGCTAATGGCCCACAAAAAAACGTACTGAAGAAGTTGTCACCAGAAATGGTAGCGGCTGAAACTCTGGCTGGTGATGCAATTACAGCTCGTCTAACGCACGCACCAGGTAATGGTGCTGCAATTGGTGGCCTTAAAGTAACGACAGCGAATGGTTGGTTTGCAGCTCGCCCATCAGGTACCGAAGACATCTACAAAATCTACTGTGAAAGCTTCAAAGGTGAAGAGCACCTAAAACAAATCGAAGCTGAAGCACAAGAAATCGTTAATCAAGTGTTTGCAGCCGCTGGTTTGTAATTCTAAAGATTAAGATTTTGAAAGGGTCGACATTGTGTCGGCCCTTTTTGTTTGTGAGAGGGAACGCTGCGCTTCTAGAGTCGGGAGCGCTTCGCTCTAGGAATCGAGAGTTGCTCATTGAGAGTATAGTGAAAAGGTATTTTGGTTAAGAAGGTGTTGACGGAACTTG
>NZ_JAHGAH010000262.1:0-29826 GCF_030248475.1 Vibrio sp. D173a | reverse complement strand
TCAAGAGACAGCTCCTTTGAGGGGCTTTTTATTGAATCCAGCCCAAGATTGATACAAGCTTAAGCCTATCTAAGTAATTCAATATTCACTTACTCCAATTTATGTACAGGTTTGGGCAGGGATGAAAACAGCAAGTCGAGTTCTACTTCTTATACTCATACTGGCGATCGCCGTTCCGGCCGTCTTTGTAGGCATGCTGACAACCTCGCATTCTCGCCAAACGTGGAATCTGTTTTCCGATTTAGTCGATTTGCCACTGCAAGCGGATAACGTTCAATACGAGTTTCCTTACCACCTCACCCTCAATGGCGTGGCAACCAAACAACAAAATCTACCCTACATTGAGCAAGTCGATCTCTGGCTGAACCCAGATGTTCGTCGCGATGGAAAATGGATTGTCGACAGTTTGCTGATTGATGGGTTGAGTCTACAGCAAGGTATGCCAACACTGCCGGCGCTGGGCAACGTTTACTTCCACCAAATCGCCTTGAAGAACATCGATTACGCCGATGATGCATTCAGTATTACGGGGGTAGGTGTACAAATCCAAGATCCAATATGGTCGAGCGACACTCAGCAAGTGCCATACGGTGAGATTCAGTTCTCTGCAGAACAATTGCATTGGAATGGCGAAGCCTTTGATAAGTTGCTCATCGACGTGGATTACAAAGCGCAAGACAGCACACTTTACGGCGCCTCATTTAACTGGCGTGGCAGCGAAGTATCGGGGCAAGGCGAACAATACCCACAAGGTTGGTCAATCATAAACATGACCGTCGATAAACTAAAAATCGACAACCTACAGCTACAATCTTTGCTTGCTAAGCCTTGGCAGGCCCTGCCGGTTCATATCAGCCATATCAACAGTCTCGATCTGTTAAATGCAGATATCGAATACGGAGATTGGCATTGGCAAAACCTAGAGCTATCGCTAGAAAACGCCTCTTTACCGTTGTCACTGTGGGGGACCACAGCGCAGCTTTCTCTGCAAGCTGATAGCGTCAGTTTTCAAGATCAAACTGCGATTGAACCTCGCTTAAATGCCACGCTCAAGCCAGGTTCGATTCAACTGAAAGAACTGAGTTTGGATTGGCAACAAGGTCGTGTGCGGGTATCTGGTGAGTTTGAGCCTGAGCATTGGAAAATCAACAACGCGACCATCAGTGGATTGAAATGGGCGATCCAACCAGATGACAAAATGAATTGGTGGCAAGAAGCCACGGAGAGGCTCCAGCAAGTAGATGTGAAGCAGTTAGAGATAGAACGCAGCCAAGTCATCCAGTTATCCAAACAACCTTACTGGCAGCTTTCTGGCTTGAATTTGGAAGGTGACAAACTCGAAGTAAAACACAACAACGGTCATTGGGGCATTTGGAGTGGTAAGCTTGATGCCAGCGTGGTAAACGCAAGTTACGACCAAGTCATCACATCACACGCGGCGATTGCGACACAAAGTGACGATGGACTCTGGCAATTAACGCGTTTGTTTGCTCCTTTAGAGCAAGGCTATATTGAAGGCTTAGGTCAAATCGACCTCAGTACCACCAGCCAACCTTGGGCGCTTAGCCTTAATGCGGATGGAATCCCTCTGCAGTTGCTTCATCCCTACTTACCAACAGCACTCGCGGTCAATGGCTTCTCTGATTTAAGCCTCGATTTAAAAGGCTTGGCGGGTGATCAAAATATGCTTGCTTACAGCTTGTCGGGAGAAGTGGAAGCTAACCTACGCGATACCACCCTGAAGTCACAAGCGGATGATTCTCTCAAGGCGGTCACCTTCAGCCCATTACGTTTACGTGCTCAGCGTGGTGAAGTAAAACTTCAACCAGTGACCATCTCAGGCAAGGCTATTTCGGGTAACTTGTCTGGTGAATTTGATATGGCAAACAACCCGCTTTCTGGCGTGATTTATCAACTCAAAGACAAGTGTGGCGTGATTAAAGGTGATGTTCTGAGTGGCGAAATCGAAACAAATGAGTGCCAACATAAGCTAGGACAGAAAGAACCAGTTGAGACAGAACAAAGCGCCCCCGAACCAAGCAAGGTTACACGCATTGCGGCAATCAACTTAGAACAGCATGAAGAAGAGATAAGTGAAGAAGTGATGGAGGAAGAAGAGCCAACCGCAACATCACATTCCGAAGAGCAGCTTATCTCTGTCCGAGAAGTCTCAGCGAACAACGAGATTAACGAAGAAGCGTCTCCAGAAGAACGTAATACACCAGAGACGAACCATTCAGTGACGGAACAAGGCGCATCAGCTAACCAAGATGCGCCACAAGAAACACCAGCCTCTTCACCACTAACAGCTAAGTAGTTAAGAGTAATTCGGCAGTAGCATGTAGGTACCGACAAAATCAACCGCTGGCACGTCTCCACTGTAAATCACCACATGGATAACAATACGCGCTTTACGTCCTGATGCGAGCCTGTCCAAATCACCACTAATGCCATCAAGCGAGGTACTCGCTACTGGGTTCTGCTCGACCGGATGACGATAACGAATTGAACTGTCTGCTAATACGATGTCACCGTGCAAACCACGCTCTTTCATCAACAGCCACGTCATGCCCCACCCAGTCAGTGTCGCCAGAGTAAAAGCAGAGCCCGCAAACATGGTATTGTGTGGATTCAAGTTTGGGTTAAGCTGCGCGCTACACTCAAACTGGTAACCTGTGTATTGGTTGATTTTGATCCCCATTTTATCCGCGATCGGGATCTGCGCTTCCCAACGCTGTTGCAACTCGGTACACCAATCAGGGCGACGTAGCACATCCGCCATTGGATCAAGCTGTTTAACCATTTGTTGGTGACGCACGGGACCACGTTCATCGGTAAGCTCACCGCGACGCTCAAAACCATTCTTCTCATAGAAGGCAATCGCGTCTTCACGGGCATTACACACCAGACGCTTCGCCCCTTCTTGCCGAGCTAACGACTCAAGCGCCACCAGCACTAATGAGCCCATGCCTTTGCTGCGACGGTTGTTCTTCACCGCCATATAGCGGATCTGGCCATCGTTATCTGGGGTAATGTACAACCGACCAATCGCCATCGGACGACCACGACTGTCGGTAATCATGCGGTGATGGCTCATGCCATCGTACTCATCACGCTCGGAACCTACAGGCATACGCCAAGGTTCGCGTAGCAACTGCCAACGAAATTGATAGTACTTGTTGAGCTGATTTTCTGTTTTTGGAGTTATGAGTTTGAACATATCAATCCTTTGAAAGTACAAATCAAATGAAAGCCTTAGGAGAAAATACCCAAGCAAATTCAATTTACTTGGGCTTAAAGCTTAGACCATGATGTTGTGGTTGCCAGATTAGACCTGTAGCCAAAAAGTCACTGGACCGTCATTAATTAATGACACTTTCATATCCGCCGCGAAGCGACCGCGTTGTGTTGGCAGTTCTTGCTCACACAAGTCCGAGAAGTAGTCATACAGACGTTCTGCATCCGCTGGATGCGCGCCGCGAGAAAAGCCTGCGCGAGTGCCCTTTTTGGTATCCGCTGGTAACGTAAATTGAGACACCACCAAAACCTGACCGTTCACTTGTTTGACGTTGAGGTTCATTTTGCCTTCATCGTCTTCAAACACACGATAAGTGGTTACGCGCTCCATCAAACGTTTTGCTTTTGCTTCATCATCGTCCTTCTCTACACCAAGTAGGACAAGTAGACCTTGGTCGATTTCACCGACAACTTCACCGTCTACACGAACGGCGGCTTCACTGACTCGTTGAATTAGCGCTATCACGACTCTCGCTTCCTTCATCTGTTAATTGTAATTCAGCGGTCGAGTGTATCATTTCTAAGTCGTCACTCCAGTGCTCTCTTTCACCCAGAGCGGCCGTGATTTCCGCACCAATGAGCACAATCAACCAGCACAAATACACCCACACAAACAGAATCGGAATCGCAGCAAGCGCGCCGTAAATCAATTGGTAAGAAGGGAATTGAGTAATGTAGAAAGCAAAGCCCTTCTTACTCAATTCAAACAACACCGCAGCGATGGCAGCACCAATAGCACCGTGAGACAGATAAACCTTCTTGTTTGGCACTAAGAAGTACAGCCCCATGAATGCGAAAAATGACAGCAGCAGAGGCAGCCAGCGCAAAAACAGGTTATAAGCGCCCGACAAGGTTTCGTTTTCAATCAGCTTAAGCGATGTTACGTAAGAGGTTGCGGCAATACTCGCGCCGACCAGAATCGGACCAAGGGTCAACACCATCCAGTACATAGAAAATGAGAATACTGGGCGACGTTTGTCTTTTACTCGCCAAATGTAGTTTAAGTTTTTGTCGATATTGGAAATCAGCATCAAGGCAGCAACAAACAAGAACGCACCACCCACGGCGGTCATCTTGCCTGTGTTCGATACAAACTCTTGCAATGCGGTTCTTACCGCATCACCAGAAGCGGGGACGAAGTTATCAATGATATACACTTGTAAGGTTTCGCCCACATTCTCAAATACCGGAAACTTCGACAATATCGACAGCAATACCGTCAACATCGGCACAATAGACAACAAAGTGATGTAAGCTAAATAGCCTGCGTTAACATTGACGCGATCGTGCGTCATGCGCTTGAGCAAATATTGGAAAAACGCGACGCTCCCCGGCACGAGCTTGCTCAATCTCACCTTGTAACTCTCTGATAACTGGTTCATAGTTCATCCCATAAATTAGCGTCGAGGACATAAGAATGCCTTATTTATTAGCAATTGTACTATCAATTTTCACTTTGACAGGATGTCAATCCGCATATTATTCAGCAATGGAGCAAGTGGGATACCACAAACGCGACATTATGGTTGACCGCGTGGAAGACGCCAAAGAGTCTCAACAAGATGCACAAGAAGAATTTACCAGTGCGCTAGAAGCCCTCTCGGCACTGACCAACTTTGATGGTGGTGAGCTAGAAAGCGTCTACAACAACATTAACGATAAATACGAAGACAGCGAAAAAGCGGCGCAAGATGTGCGCGACCGTATTGCTGCAATTGAAGATGTGTCGGATGCACTATTTGAAGAGTGGCAAGGTGAGCTAGACCTGTATACTAGCGCCAAACTGCGTCGCTCTAGCGAACAAAAGCTGCGTGAAACCAAAGCCTCTTACAAGAGTATGCTAAGCGCGATGAAGCGTGCAGAAGACAAGATGACGCCAGTGTTGAATACGCTGCGTGACAACACGCTTTACCTCAAGCATAACTTGAACGCGAGCGCGATCGGCTCACTGAAAGGCGAGTTCTCTAGCCTGGAGAAAGACATTCAATACGCAATTAAGCAAATGAATGCCGCGATTGCTGAATCAGACAAGTTCTTGCAACAGCTGAATCAAAAGTAATTCGATAAAGCCTCCTCCTCGTGGGGAGGTTTTGCTATCTGGCGACCAAACTCAGTTCTTCACTAAGTGAGCTGAATACCTACCGACCTCTATTCACCTTTCTCACCATCTACCCCGACCACTAAGCCCATCACTTGGCGAACAAACGCAACACGCTTTTCGACACTACCCCATGGGACATCGATCACCTCATAGCCCAGCTCAGCATAGGTATCGACTAAGGTTTGATGGATTTGCAGGGCCTCTTCAAAACTGTGTGGACGCACATCATCTTGAACATAAATAGAGGCTTCAGGTCGACAAGTGAGCACCTTGCTCTGGTACCCAGCACTCTCGGTCAAGAAGGTTTGCTCAACAGGGCAGCCGCCCACTTTTAGGTATGCCACGATGTCTGGGATAGCACGGTCAACGAAGGCGACCTCATGACTCAGTGCGTCTTGCTTTTGCTTACCCATCAACTCAAGGCATAAGTTAGCGAACTCAGGTAGGTTGGTCCAAGGCAAGACACCGTTATCCAGCTGGCTTTGCTGTTCAATCAAGGCGCGAGAGCCCTCAGCAAAGGTGGCATAGCCCAACCCACCTAACGCATTCAGTAAAGTGGTTTTACCCGCCCCAGGACCACCCGTAATCACGATTGGATGCATAGCCTTATTCCTTTAGATACAAAAAGCCCCGAACATGACTCGGGGCTTGTTCTTAATCGAATCCGTTACAGCAGATTATTTTGCTGAACGTGAAGCACGTTTACGATCGCTTTCCGTTAGGAATTTCTTACGGATACGGATGCTTTCAGGTGTTACTTCTACTAGTTCATCATCATCGATGAACTCTAGTGCTTGCTCAAGAGTCATCTTGATTGGCGGAGTAAGAACCTGTGCGTCATCTGTACCAGATGCACGAACGTTAGTTAGCTGCTTACCTTTCAGTGCGTTTACTGTTAGGTCGTTATCGCGGCTGTGAATACCGATAACCATGCCCTCGTAAACTTCAACACCGTGACCGATGAATAGACGACCACGTTCTTGAAGGTTGAATAGTGCGTTAGTTAGCGCTTTACCCATTGCGTTAGCAATTAGTACACCGTTAACACGTTGACCGATGTTACCGCCTTTGTGTGGGCCGTAGTGGTCAAATGTATGGTATAGAAGACCAGAACCTGAAGTCAGTGTCATGAACTCAGTTTGGAAACCGATCAGACCACGTGATGGCATTTCGAAGTCCATACGTACACGGCCTTTACCATCTGGAGACATGTCTTTCAGCTCACCTTTACGTAGGCCGATGTTCTCCATGATGCCGCCTTGGTGCTCTTCCATAACGTCGATCGTTACAGTCTCGAACGGTTCCATTAGCTGACCATCTTCTTCTTTGATGATTACTTCTGGACGAGATACAGCAAGCTCAAAGCCTTCACGACGCATGTTTTCGATCAGGATAGATAGGTGAAGTTCACCACGGCCTGATACGCGGAATTTGTCTGGATCGTCTGTTTGCTCAACACGTAGTGCAACGTTGTGTACCAGTTCCTTCTCTAGACGCTCAAGGATGTTACGTGAAGTTACGAACTTACCTTCTTTACCAGCGAATGGAGACGTGTTTACTTGGAACGTCATCGTTACTGTTGGCTCATCAACAGATAGCGGTGGTAGTGCTTCAACTTGGTTTTGTGCACAGATAGTGTCAGAGATTTTTAGCTCGCCAAGACCAGTGATTGCAATGATATCACCCGCATTCGCTTGCTCAACTTCGTGACGCTCTAGGCCTAGGTAGCCCATTACTGTACCTACTTTACCGTTGCGAGTCTTACCGTCAGCACCGATAACCGTTACTTGTTGGTTTGGCTTAACGCTACCACGAGTTACACGAGCAACACCGATAACACCAACGTAAGAGCTGTAATCTAGCTGAGAAACTTGCATCTGTAGAGGACCGTCTAGGTCAACTTGAGGTGCAGTTACTTCTTCAACGATAGTTTGGAACAGTGGTTCCATGTTCTCGCCAGTTTCGCCTTCTTCTAGCGCAGCCCAACCGTTAAGTGCTGACGCGTAAACAACTTTAAAGTCTAGCTGTTCGTCAGTTGCACCTAGGTTGTCGAATAGGTCGAATACTTGATCCATAACCCAATCAGGACGTGCACCAGGGCGGTCAATCTTGTTGATTACAACGATTGGCTTAAGGCCGTGAGCAAATGCTTTTTGCGTTACGAAACGCGTTTGTGGCATTGGGCCATCAACTGCGTCAACGATAAGTAGTACTGAATCTACCATCGACATGATACGTTCTACTTCACCACCGAAGTCCGCGTGTCCCGGAGTATCTACGATGTTGATGCGGTAGTCATTCCAGTTAATTGCTGTGTTTTTAGCAAGAATGGTGATGCCACGCTCTTTCTCAATGTCGTTCGAGTCCATGACTCGCTCTTCAGCTTCACCGCGAGACTCTAGCGTGCCTGATTGTTGTAGCAGCTTGTCAACCAACGTTGTTTTACCGTGGTCAACGTGCGCGATAATCGCGATATTTCTTAATTTATCAATCTGTGGAGTAGCCATGGATATTGATTCACTTAGATAGATGAAATGCCCCCATGCCGAGAACGGGTGCTCTCTGGCGACATTTGCTGATTAAAAAAACGGCCATAATGTACCAGATTTTAGCAAAAAGCCTAGAAATATGTGATCTACTCCTTAGCTTTTATAGCAAATTTACGCTTAGCGCCCACTTTCTCTCGCCCAGCGAATTGATTCAACGCAATTTTATTCCAATCGTCGCTTATCAGAAATTGACTCTTGCTCAAAAACTGGGCTAGATAAGCAACATGGTTGTCACATTGTGGTGCAATAATAAAAATATGCACCATTACAGTGCATACAAAGATCATTTTGGTGCAATCGTTTGCACCAAACTCGTATCTGAAAACGTAATTCCTTGAAATTAGTGGAATAATTTTTTTGGCACGGTTTTGGCTTTAGAGAGAACAGCATCGATTAATAAAATGTCAAATAAATTAATCAATGCTGGATTTAATCAATTTTTCATTAATCGAGCTTTTACCGCTTTATTAACACTGGAGGTTATCCAAGATGTCAGTAGAAAACGTTTTATCACTGATCCAAGAAAACGAAGTTAAGTTTGTTGACCTACGCTTCACTGATACAAAAGGTAAAGAGCAACACATCTCTATCCCTGCTCACCAAATCGACGCAGACTTCTTCGAAGAAGGTAAAATGTTCGATGGTTCATCAGTTGCTGGCTGGAAAGGCATTAACGAATCAGACATGGTTATGATGCCAGACGCATCTTCTGCAGTGCTTGACCCATTCACTGAAGATGCAACGCTAAACATCCGTTGTGACATCCTCGAGCCTGCAACAATGCAAGGCTACGACCGCGACCCTCGCTCTATCGCTAAGCGTGCTGAAGACTTCATGCGTTCTACTGGTATTGCAGATACTGTTCTTATCGGTCCTGAGCCAGAGTTCTTCCTATTTGACGACGTTAAGTTTGCGACTGACATGTCTGGTTCTTTCTTTAAGATTGACGACGTAGAAGCAGCGTGGAACACAGGCTCTGATTACGAAGAAGGTAACAAAGGTCACCGTCCAGGCGTTAAAGGTGGTTACTTCCCAGTAGCTCCAGTAGATTCATCTCAAGACATCCGTTCTGCTATGTGTCTAGTAATGGAAGAAATGGGCCTAGTTGTTGAAGCGCACCACCACGAAGTAGCAACTGCGGGTCAAAACGAAATCGCAACTCGCTTCAACACGCTAACAACGAAAGCTGACGAAATCCAAATCTACAAATACGTTGTACATAACGTTGCTCACGCGTTTGGTAAGACAGCGACATTTATGCCTAAGCCACTAGTTGGTGACAACGGTAGTGGTATGCACGTTCACCAATCTCTAGCAAAAGACGGTGTAAACCTATTCGCTGGTGACAAGTACGGCGGCCTATCTGAAACTGCACTTTACTACATCGGCGGTATCATCAAGCACGCTCGCGCAATCAACGCATTTGCTAACCCATCAACTAACTCGTACAAGCGTCTTGTACCAGGCTTCGAAGCGCCAGTTATGCTAGCTTACTCAGCACGTAACCGTTCTGCTTCTATCCGTATCCCAGTGGTACCAAGCCCTAAAGCGCGTCGTATCGAAGTTCGTTTTGGTGACCCAGCGGCTAACCCATACCTAGCGTTCGCAGCAATGCTAATGGCTGGTCTTGACGGTATTAAGAACAAGATCCACCCAGGCGAAGCGATGGATAAAGACCTTTACGACCTACCAGCTGAAGAAGCAGCAGAAATCCCAACTGTTGCATACTCACTGAAAGATGCTCTAGAAGAACTAGATGCTGACCGTGAGTTCCTAACAGCAGGCGGCGTATTCTCTGATGACTTCATCGATTCTTACATCGGTCTTAAGTCTCAAGATGTAGAGAAAGTAAACATGACAACTCACCCACTTGAGTTCGAACTTTACTACTCTGTATAAGGTCTCAACTGTGTAAAATGTAAACACAGAAACAAAATATTAGGCTCGCCTCGCAGGCGGGCCTTTTTTGTATTCGCTTGCCCTATATGGGCGTTTAACATGGAGGGATAACTAAAATACGCTCAAACTCTTTTACTTGATAAGTCAAAGAGCTAAGCAATCCAAACGTGAAATCATCTATCAAAAGAAGGTGAGCAATGAAAGTTCAGCTTTTACCATCGCTATGCGCCTTAAGTGGCTTACTGATCGCCGCAACAGCCTCTGCTCAAGTCGCTTACACTTGGGTCGATAAAGACGGCGTTGTGCATTTTAGCGATACTCCAAACCAAGGCGCAGAAGCCATTTCGCTACCTAATCTAGAATCCAGTGCGCCAGCACCAAAAGTAGAAAGTACGGAGTCTCTGGCACCACAAGCAAAAACGACATCAGAGCCCACAACAGATGAGCAAACAAAGGCAGAAAAGCCACTGCCTCTTTCCCTTTCTATGCTCACGCCACAGCATGATGAAACCATTCGCAGCAACCCTGGCGCTATCAACATCCAACTCGAAGCCAACCGTAAATTGGGGATTGGCGAGCAGTTGCAACTCTTCCTTGATGGTAAGCCATATGGGGCGCCACAAAGCCGTTTAACTTGGCAATTGAAGAACATCGATCGTGGTACACACACCCTCGCGGTACAAGCCAAAAGAAGCGGCAAGCTTATTGCATCTACTAGCCCTATAACGGTGCATTTACATAGAGCGAGTATCAAGCCGACCATTAAAGGGGCAAAGTAGAATATTAAGTGAAAAAAACCGCACTCTGATGGCGCTTTTCACTTTTTCTTCTTAGGTTTATTCGCCATACTTACGTTCTATTGCACCAATATAGTGCAGCGCACAAATACAACGCAAACAAGGACGTAATGTGGATACCAGTCTCTCCAGTGCCATTCTCAACAACATGGTGACAGCAACGCTGATTCTCGATGATGGATTAGCCGTTCGCTACGCCAACCCTGCGGCTGAGTTATTGTTCTCACAAAGCGCCAAGCGTATTGTCGAGCAGTCGTTGTCTCAGCTGATTCAGCATGCGTCATTGGATCTTGCGCTGCTCACTCAGCCATTGCAGAGCGGACAAAGTATCACTGACAGTGACGTGACCTTTGTGGTTGATGGCCGCCCTTTGATGCTGGAAGTGACTGTCAGCCCGATCACATGGCAGAAGCAGTTAATGCTGCTGGTTGAGATGCGCAAAATTGATCAGCAACGCCGACTCACTCAAGAGCTTAACCAACATGCCCAACAACAGGCGGCGAAGCTTTTAGTGCGTGGTTTGGCGCATGAAATTAAAAACCCACTTGGCGGTTTACGCGGCGCAGCACAGTTACTGGAGAAAATGCTGCCCGATCCTTCTTTGACGGAATACACCCACATCATTATTGAACAAGCCGACCGCTTGAGGGCACTCGTCGATCGCTTGCTAGGGCCTCAAAAACCGGGCAAAAAGACACAAGAGAACCTACACCAAGTGCTTGAAAAGGTGCGTCAATTGGTGGAATTAGAATCTCAGCATTCGGTTGTGATTGAGCGTGATTACGACCCGAGCTTGCCGGAGATCTTGATGGACGCTGACCAAATCGAGCAGGCGATGCTCAACATTGTTAGCAATGCGGCGCAAATCCTCTCTCACCAAGAGCATGGCAAAATCACCATACGCACCAGAACGGTGCATCAAGCCAATATTCATGGTCAGCGTTGCAAACTCGCGGCTCGCGTCGAGATCACCGATAACGGTCCAGGCATTCCACCCGAGTTACAAGACACGCTTTTCTACCCGATGGTCAGTGGCCGTGAGGGCGGAACGGGACTTGGCTTGTCTATTTCACAAAATTTGATCGACCAGCACAACGGCAAGATTGATGTCGAGAGCTGGCCAGGTCACACCACTTTTACAATTTATTTGCCAATCTGACTTGATTAAATGGCTTTTCGATTAGTCAGTTTTAGGCTTTTGCTGCAAGGATTTATTACATGAGTAAAGGATATGTTTGGGTCGTCGATGACGACAGTTCGATTCGCTGGGTAATGGAGAAAACCCTCTCCTCTACCAACATCAAATGCGAAACCTATGCGGATGGTGAAAGCGTGTTAATGGCGCTAGAGCGCGAAGTACCAGACGTTTTGGTTTCAGACATTCGCATGCCGGGTATCGATGGCTTAGAGCTACTCAAACAAGTTCAACGTGATTACCCAGACCTACCCGTGATCATCATGACAGCACATTCCGATTTGGATGCGGCGGTGAACGCTTACCAAAAAGGTGCTTTTGAATATTTGCCTAAGCCGTTTGATATTGATGAAACACTAACGCTGGTAGAGCGTGCGATAGCCCATAGCCAAGAGAATAAGCGTGAGCAACTTCTGCCGGACGACATCCCAACCGATACGCCTGAAATCATTGGTGAAGCACCAGCGATGCAAGAAGTGTTTCGCGCCATCGGTCGCTTATCGCGTTCTTCTATTTCCGTTCTAATCAACGGTGAGTCTGGTACCGGTAAAGAGCTAGTTGCTCATGCCTTACACCGCCACAGCCCGCGCGCCAACAAACCTTTTATTGCCCTCAATATGGCTGCAATCCCGAAAGACTTGATTGAATCGGAACTGTTTGGTCATGAGAAGGGGGCGTTTACTGGTGCGAATAGCGTCCGTCAAGGTCGTTTTGAGCAGGCCAATGGTGGCACCCTGTTTTTGGACGAAATCGGTGACATGCCGCTAGACATCCAAACTCGTTTGCTACGTGTTTTGGCGGACGGTCAGTTCTACCGCGTCGGCGGCCACTCTCCAATTCGTGTCGACGTACGTATTGTTGCAGCCACCCACCAAAACCTTGAAAAATTGGTTCACGAAGGCGATTTCCGTGAGGATTTATTCCACCGCTTGAATGTCATTCGTGTTCAGATCCCTGCACTAAGAGAGCGTAAGCAAGACATAGAGAAGCTGACACAACACTTCCTCGTTCGAGCGGCGGATGAACTCGGTGTTGAAACCAAAACCCTGCACCCCTCTTCGGTGGAGATTTTGAACCGCCTTGACTGGCCAGGTAACGTGCGTCAATTGGAAAACATCTGTCGTTGGCTGACCGTTATGGCAAGCGGCAGTGAAGTCTTGCCAAGTGATTTACCCGCAGAGTTGCTGGAAGAGAAGAAAATCGCCACGGAAGCCACCAGCGGCAGCTGGCAAGATCAATTAGCAGATTGGGCTCGCCAAGCGTTAGAAGCTGGAGATAAAGAGCTGCTTTCCTACGCATTACCTGAGTTTGAACGCATTTTATTGGAAGCTGCGTTAGAACACACTAAAGGTCACAAGCAAGATGCCGCTAAAGTACTAGGATGGGGACGCAATACCCTAACCCGAAAATTGAAAGAATTGTACTGATCTCGAACGGATACGAGTTTGGCTAATGGTTATCAAGCGCACAATTTTTTCCCTCGCTTGATAACCTAAGTGTCAGTAAAATTATGGTACGACACCTCTTATGTGACTAGGCAATGTCAAACGCGACGACTCAAATTACACTACGTACTGCTGTTCTCATCCCTTTCGTGATGATTTTTCTGCTGGCTATCGGTGTGATTGTCTACGTCCAAAAACAGAGCTATGAGGAAGTTGTCACCGACATCAGTGATAAGCAACTTTCAGTATTGACCGAAAGTGTTCACGACCACCTCAATGACTACCTGCGTAAACCTTTCACCGCAGTCAATGCGCTGGGGCACAACGTTAGCTACCACAACTTATATCATCCTAACGACACCAAAGATATCCAAGCTTATTTGTTGAGTGCATTTAAAGATTTGTACCACTCAATACCGCAACTGGATGTGATTGCATTTGGATCTGAATCCGGTGACTTTACCGGCTTCCGACGCGAAGCGGGTGACAGCTACACGCTGATGGTTCAAGACCATCGTACTGATGGTAATTTAGTTATTTACGGCAGTGAGGACGTCAGTGATGATATTCGTACTGTGATTGCTCCGTACGACCCTCGTACCCGCCCTTGGTATAAGCCCGTCGCTCAAGACCACAGAGCCCGTTGGTCAACGATTTACGCCAATGCCGATGAGCGCCAAGACATCACCCTTTCGGCCATGACTCCCATTTACGAGCTGGGTGAGTTTGCAGGAGTCCTCGTTACCGACATTCGCATCAACACCTTTAACTTGTTCTTACAAGATCTCAAGCGAGATACCAGCGCATCCGTTTACATCATGGATCAGGAACACCGCTTAGTGGCGCATTCAGGGCAAAGCAGTGTGATTTCTTGGGGAACGAAGTTCTCAGAAAAGGGACAGCGTTTACTGGCTTCGGAAAGTGCAGATCCTATCATCCAAATGAGTGCGTCTCGCCTAATGGGCCAAGACCTCAGCCACAGCGACAAACCTTACACATTCGAGTTCGACTTCAACGGTCAACGCACATTTAGCCGTATCACGCCATATCATGACGCCAATGGCTTAACTTGGTTTATTGGCACTTCGGTTTCTGAAACCGATCTACTCGGCAACCTGCCCAATAGCCAACAGAAAAGTTGGATGGTCGGTGCCTTGGTGAGCTTATTTGGTATTGGGATTAGCCTACTGATATTCAATCGCGTTACTCGCCCTATCAATGCCACGGCAACAGCGGCGCAGCACTTAGCCAAAGGGGATTGGGATAGCACCATGCCTAAGCCGGGCTACGTGTACGAAACTACCGTCCTGGTACAAGCCTTTAATGAAATGAAGGGAAATCTAAAAGCCTCATTTAAAGCGCTACGTGAACAGCTTGAATTTGATTCTCTTACGCGCTTATACAGTCGCCAAGGTTTGATAGAAGTGAGCGAAACGTTGACTCATTCAGGCCAAGGTAGTTTGTATCTTATTGGGATCAACAAATTTAGGGATATCAACGACAGTATCGGCCATCACAATGGCGATCAGTTGCTGATTCATATTGCCGAGCGACTCAAACAGCAGCTGCAAGATGAGGAGATACGCTCGACAGAGCGACGCCTACAGCAGTTGCTCGCAGCTCCGTTTATGCTCGACGGAGAAACCGTGGTGATAAAGATCTCTATCGGCGTCGTGCGTACGCAAGCTTCGCAAAGCATGCCGCTCTGGTTACGTAACGCAAGTATTGCTCTGAGCTCTGCCAAGCAAGACTCGCGCATCAGCGTGTGTCACTACAGTCCAGAGATGGCGAGTGCATCTAAGTTCCGGACACAAATGCTAGCGAAGATTCAAACGGGCATCGACAATCATGAATTCGTCCCTTTCTACCAACCAATTATTGACCTTGAGAGCGGCAATATTTGTGGTGCAGAAGCGCTCGCACGCTGGCACAGTGAATCAGGCATGATTTCACCACTCGACTTCATCCCTATCGCAGAAGAAAGCGGCATGATCAAAACCATTGGTCAACAAATCCTTTTCCAAGCTTGTAGTGACACTCGTAAAGCCATCGATAATAAGCAATGGCCTGAAGACTTCCAGCTACACGTCAATGTGTCCGTTCATCAGTTATCGAGCCCTAACTTCGTCGAATCTGTAGCGAAAATACTGCTTAAAACAGGTCTATCGGCAACTAACGTAACATTAGAGATCACCGAGTCGCGTATCATTGATAGCGCACCAAGCACGCTAGATAACTTAATCAAGCTCAGAGATATGGGGCTGGGTATTGGGATTGACGATTTCGGTACGGGTTACTCGTCACTCGCCTACTTGCATGCTCTGCCATTCACCTGCTTGAAGATAGATCGCACCTTCATTAACCGTCTGACCAAAGAGAATCTCGACAGCTCAGTGGTAACGGCGATCATCAATATCACGAAAGGTATGAAAGCGAATGTGGTCGCGGAAGGAGTAGAAACCGCAGAACAAGCACAACTGCTCCGTTCACTTGGCTGTGACCAAGTTCAAGGCTTCTACTATAGCCGCCCGATGGCGATGGAAGAATGGCCAACACATTTGGTTAACATGAAGTAGAAAACAGCTGAAATCGTTGATTTCCTAGTCATCGTCTACTGACAATCTACCTAACTGTTATTTATACTTAACTGCAAATCTTCCCCATGTATTGTCATTGATAATGTTTGGGCTGAGTTCCTGTTCACAACAAACAACCCGGATCGACATAATGATAACTAAGAATCTTCCCCTAACTGATTTGCACCGTCACCTTGACGGCAACATTCGCACTAAGACTATTCTTGAGCTTGGCCAGCAATTTGGTATTGCTCTACCAGCTTACGATATCGAGTCGCTAACACCACACGTTCAAATTGTTGAAGCTGAGCCATCTCTTGTTGCTTTCCTTTCTAAGCTTGATTGGGGCGTGGCAGTGTTGGGCGATCTAGAAGCATGTCGCCGCGTAGCTTACGAAAACGTAGAAGACGCACTTAACGCACAAATCGACTATGCTGAACTTCGCTTCTCACCTTACTACATGGCAATGAAACACAAATTACCTGTAGCAGGTGTGGTAGAAGCTGTGGTTGATGGCGTACAAGCGGGTATGCGTGATTTCGGCATCAAGGCAAACCTAATCGGTATCATGAGCCGTACTTTCGGTACTGACGCTTGTCAGCAAGAGCTGGATGCGATTCTTAGTCAGAAGGACCATATGGTTGCCGTTGACCTAGCTGGTGATGAACTTGGTCAACCGGGTGATCGTTTTGTGTCTCACTTCAAACAAGTTCGCGACGCAGGCCTGAACGTGACCGTACACGCTGGTGAAGCGGCGGGTGCAGAGAGCATGTGGCAAGCAATTCAAGAGCTTGGTGCAACACGTATCGGCCACGGTGTGAAAGCAATCCACGATCCTAAACTGATGGACTACCTTGCAGAAAACCGCATTGGTATTGAATCGTGCCTAACGTCAAACTTCCAAACCAGTACAGTTGAATCACTAGCTAACCACCCTCTTAAGCAATTCCTTGAGCACGGTGTACTTGCATGTCTGAACACGGACGATCCAGCGGTGGAAGGTATTGAACTGCCATACGAATACGAAGTGGCGGCACCAGCAGCAGGCCTGACTCAAGAGCAAATTCGCCAAGCGCAAATCAACGGTCTAGACATCGCTTTCCTATCAGATGCAGAGAAAACTGAACTGAAAGAAAAAGTGAAAGATCGCGTATAATTGCCGCGAAAGATATAAAAAATGCCAGCATCTGCTGGCATTTTTTGTATCCGAAATCTGTAAGAGATTAAATCACGCGAGAGAATTGTTGCTGACGCGCTTTCGCTCGTAGGTACTTATCAAAGCACATACAGATATTACGAATCAGAAGGCGGCCACGCAGTGTTACGCGAATTTCATTGTCATCCACTTCCACCAATTCATCATTGATGAAGGTTTGCAGTAGACCTAAATCTTCTTTGAAATATTGCTCGAACTTCACGCCGAACTCAGACTCAATCGACTTCTTATCCAGCTTGAAGTTACAGATAAGCTGTTTGATCACTTCACGGCGCAATAAGTCATCCGCATCCAGTGACACACCTTTCCACAGCGCGTGGCGAGATTGATTCACCTGTGCGTAATACTTCTTCAATTCTTTCTGGTTTTGCGCGTACGCATCACCAATCATTGAAATCGCCGAAACACCAAAGCCAACCAAGTCGCATTCACCTTGCGTGGTGTAGCCTTGGAAGTTGCGGTGCAAAATGCCTTCACGCTGAGCCACAGCAAGCTCATCATCCGGCATCGCAAAGTGGTCCATACCGATAAACTGGTAACCAGCACCTGTTAGCGTTGCGATGGTATCTTGCAGAATCGCCATCTTCTCTTCCGCTTTTGGCAGATCTTCATCTTTAATCTTACGCTGCGCAGCAAACAGTTGTGGCATGTGCGCGTAGTTAAACACCGATAAACGACCCGGCTGCATTTCTAGCACTTGCTCTAGTGTCTTCGCAAAAGATGCCTTGGTTTGCTTCGGCAAGCCGTAAATCAAATCAAGGTTAGTAGAGCGGAAGCCAAGCTCTTTTGCACGAGCTACCATCGCAAAGATAAATTCTTCATCTTGCTCACGGTTCACAAGCTGCTGAACTTCTTTGTTGAAGTCCTGAACACCAATACTTAGGCGGTTAAAGCCTTCACTGCGTAGGTGATCCAGCATAGTGAGCTCAATCTCACGTGGATCAACTTCAATACTGATTTCCGCATCGGCACTGAAAGTGAACTCTTGGCGCAACAAGTCCATCACACGCGTAATCTGCTTCTCAGATAGGAAAGTTGGTGTACCACCACCAAAATGCAATTGAGTCACTTGGCGTTCACCCAATAGTGACGCGCGTTGGCGGATCTCGTGCTCAAGTACATCCAAATATTCGTCAGCTTTGTGCGAATGGCGAGTAATCACTTTATTACAGCCACAGTAGTAGCAAAGCTTATGACAGAACGGAATGTGAACGTACAGAGATAACGGACGATCTGGGTACTGAGTGCATGCCATATCGTAGTCCGAAATGGTAAACGCTTCATGAAACTCCAGTGCTGTCGGGTACGACGTGTAACGCGGACCGGAATAGTTGTACTTATCCAATACCGCTTGATCCCAGACGATTTGCTGTTTCGATTCAGTATGTTGATTCGACATGGTGGTACTTTCCGTAAAATGCGAGGGAGACGAAAGCCGTCCCCCAATATTCAGAAACCGTTATTCTGCCATACGACGATGACAACTACGGCAGCCACAGGCGGCTTTTTAAGTATAAAACTAAAGAAGTGCTAGCGTGATCACGATACCCCTAATAGTTATAAGGAAACCATTAGGGGCAGCAATTAGATCATCTGAATATTGATTTGGTTATTCAGTGGCTTAACGTTTTTTTGCAACACTTTGAGCTCTTCGATGATCGCGTCTGTTAAGCGCTGTTCTGCTTTATGACGCGTCAGGTTCTGCTGCATACGTTCTTTCTTGGCAAGCTGCTGACGATCTTCGCCACGCGCCATATCTTTCACGACATGGTAAAGCTCTGAAATCGCAGGATATGTGGCGTCAAAATCAACACGGTCTTCACCTTGAACATAGTCCATGATGTTGTAAACACGAATACTGATTTCCGACAAATCACACTGGCCTTGGATGCCCGCCTGACACAAGGTATGCACGTTCTCAAAAATGTTGGCGTTACGCTTATCGATCGCCAATTTTTGATGCTTCAGCTGCAATTCCTTTTGCTTTTTCAATTGAAGCAGAAGGTAACCTGCATAAGAAGCCAGCGCGATAATGATCACTGCACCCGCAATCGCTAATAAGGTTACGTTCATGAATTACTTATCCTTTGTAGTCGTCGAAGTTGATATCGTCGAAGTCTGCTAGCAGATCATCATCGTTACGAGAACCTTTCGCCGCAGGTGCGGTAAAGTCTTCGTCTTCTTCCGGCTCTAGTAGACCCAGTTGATCCATCAGCTTCTCGATGCGATCTAGCTTCTCGTCTACGTATTTTTGTAGACCAGTGCCTAGATTCTCACCCGCTTCGATGCGATCCAACAACACATTCAATTGCGCATCGTTCTCTAGCATCTCCAGCTCTTGCTCTGCAGATAGACGACGCTCTTGTTTGGTTTGCTTCTTCACCGGTTCAACAATCAGAGGGATTTTCTTCTTGCTGCCTAGGCGAGGATCACGTTTCTGTGCTGCTGCTTGTCTCTTCTGCTCTTCCGCATCAGAGTTACGGCTACCAGTCTTCAAACCTTTGCGCTTTTTCGCACGCTTGCGTAGACGACCTTCTACATCTGACTCTGTACGGTTACGAGTGACGACAAACTCAGGTGCGCCAGAGGCACCCGGCTTTCTTGATTTCTTTTTACGGCTCATTACTGGGTCTTCCTCAGTAAAATTACATCATTACCAATAAATTCGAGTTCGAGCTTATCCCGCTCTGCTAGGAACTGGAACGTGTCACGGCTAAAGAACACCACGTGTGTAGGATCGTTCTTATAATGCCATGTCCGAAAGGCTTCTACGTCGATGACCATTTTCGTCATCAGGCCTATCCAGCCACTTGGCTTAACTAAATTCAACCATTGCTTCCACACCAAATCTGGGTGGTAGAGGTGTTCGATCACCTCTGTTGCTGTCATGAAGTCATACTGCTTTTCTAACACACAAGTATCTGGGTGATAGTAAAGATCGTACAACGCCATGTTGTGCCCCGCTTCTTCTAACATTAAGGAAAGCGTTGGGCCCGGACCACAACCAAAGTCGATTCCGTTCGATTGTGGTGAAATTCGCTCTGAGATTGGATCAGCAATTCTCGCCAAAAAGCGGCGATATCCCATATCTTCAGGATTGTTCTCATGCAGATCATAGTGAGCTTTTTCAGTTTCCGCATCCAAACGTTGATCTGGATTGACGAATACCAAACTGCACTGCTCACACTGAAGATACTCGCGTTGCTTGTCTTCAAAAAAGTGGTGAGTGCGCTGATTCTGGCATAAAGGACAGGTGTGCATGCTGACTTCCTCAAACAGGGATGCGAAACATACCAGAAAGTGGACTCAGATTGGAGTGTTACTGGATACTTTTTCAGCAGTTTTTATTAAAAAAACTTTGATTGGGAAAAATAGATATAAAAAAAGCGACAGTGATACTGTCGCTTTCTGAATGCCACCATTGGTGGCGAAACTGTGTTGCACTCATTTGGTGCACCAAGAATCCTTTTGTTTTTCGAGCTTTCCATGCCAAAAAGTGTTGTTCTTCATCTTCCTGATGAGTTTTGGCTATCCTTTTACTTCCTGTCTACTGAGCTACTTCCTGAGCTTGATCCGTTTCGCTGTCTTAACCGTTAGACGAGACGACCATCCCTATCTGATAGGCTCCTTGCCTATCTAAGTCCCTTTTCCTACTACCAAACGTCCTTCGTTTGCGTCCTTGGAGACCTCATATCCATGGTCTAAATTCCTGTGATTCACTCCCTGTGAACAACGTCTACTTTACGGATTGGATAACAACCAACAAGTCATTGAAAGCAATTATTGATACGAATTTTTCCAGAAAAATAAATAGCCATTTCTATCAATAACTTAAAACGAGGAGAGAGAAATAGTATCGAACAAGTATGGCAAATATCTCACAAAGCCCCGAGCGAACTATCTCTTTACCTTGAATCACCATGCGTGACTGAGATCACTAACGTACCGGACGTTAGCCAATGCTCTCACAAACAAAAATGCCCCAGCGAAAACGCTAGGGCATATTTGTATAACTGTGCTCGAACTTTGTAGGGGTTTAGTGCAGACCGCCAACGTATTTCGACAGAACTTCGATGTCTTCGTCTGTCATTTTCTTCGCGATGTCACGCATCATGGCATTCATATCGTTACCACGGTTACCATCACGGAACTTCTCTAGCTGAGCTTTGATGTAGTCAGAGTGCTGACCAGAAATTTTAGGGAAACCTGAAAGCTCAGTGCCGTTACCACGAGGGCCGTGACATGCGATACATGCGGTTAGACCACGTTCTGCATCACCAGCGGTGTACAGTACTTTACCTTTCTCAACAACGTCTTCTGGTGTTGAGCTCTCTGAGATTGGTAGAGAGGCGTAGTATGCAGATAGATCAGCGATGTCTTCATCGCTCAGTGGCATTGCCATACCACTCATTACAGGGTCGTAACGACCTTGCTTACCGCCACTAGTCATTCCTAGTTTCAGATCTTTTAACTGCTTCTCAAGATACTTAGCGTGTTGGCCTGCAAGTTTCGGGTACATTGCGATTGCACTGTTACCGTCCGCTCCGTGACAGGCGACACAAGTTTGTGATTTTGCTTTACCAGCTTCAATATTACCTTGGGCCCATACTGAGCAACTGGCTAAAAGACTCAAAATTAGCGCTAATTTCTTCATGACATTCCATTATAATTATCAAGCTTCCAGTACCACGGAATGTGAACATACCGCGTACACTCATGGTACAATAGGCGACCTTATGCCGAGCACGGTTATTTTACACAATTTCACAAAAAAGTAATCAATCGACTACACAAAGTCGAGATGGAGTTAACAGTGAGCGTAAAAATTCATTACCAAAACACGCATTTCATCACCAGCGCACCCGATATTCGTCACTTACCTGAGGACGAAGGTGTCGAAATTGCGTTTGCAGGACGCTCAAACGCTGGTAAATCGAGTGCACTTAACCGTCTTACTAACCAAAAAAGCTTAGCGAAGACATCAAAGACACCCGGTCGTACTCAATTGATCAACCTTTTCAAAGTGGAAGAAGGTTGTCACATTGTCGATTTGCCAGGATACGGCTTCGCTCAAGTACCGGTTGAGATGAAGAACAAATGGCAAAAATCATTAGGTGAATACCTACAGAAACGCGAGTGCCTAAAAGGCTTGGTGGTTCTGATGGATATCCGTCACCCAATGAAAGACCTCGATCAGCAAATGATTTTCTGGGCAATCGACAGCCGCATCCCTGTTCAAGTTCTTCTGACTAAAGCAGACAAACTGAAAAGCGGTGCTCGCAAACAAACGCTACTGAAAATTCGCAAGCAAGTGGAAACATTTGGTGGTGACGTATCGGTTGATGTTTTCTCTTCACTGAAAGGTCTAGGTGTCGATCAGCTTCGTGCCAAACTGGACACTTGGTTTGCACCAGCATTTGCACACTTGATTGAAGAAGACGAGCAAGACGTTCCAGAGAACGGCGAAGAATAATTAACAAAATTTGTTAAAATTTTTCGACACAGCCCTGCCTTTTGGTGGGGCTTTTGTTTATCCGCTATCGAAAAACGTGAATTTCAGGCAATAAAAATCCCCACCTTCCTGGCAGGGATAACGGGAGAGAAAAATTGGTAATTATTGTTATGTGGCGAAGCATTACTGAACTGAGATTCGATTTCAATAGGTTAAAAAGCAATCTTACATCCTGCCTCATACCAAACATTTCCTCTCAAACCATCCAATAACTTTAATATTCAGATAGTTAAGTTAAACAAAGTATCAGAAGTACGTAACTTAGTTTCTTTCAAGAAAAAATAATAGTGTGACTGGCGTAAATTTACAGCATGAATAACGCAATAAATTTGAAGGAAAACTTGTGATTTTGCAGTGACTTAGAGAGGTCAAAAGAAAAGGTTTTTGAGGGTTAATTTTAACTTATTGATCAAAAAGAAAAATTTTCTTTCGCCCAATAAAAAACGCCCCAGTCAAAAACTGACTGGGGCGGCTGAATCAGCCTAATCCAATAACGTGAAACAAAAGGTCTGAAAGATAGAACATCTTACCTCTGTACCCTACGAGAGATAATGTACAACAATTGGTCAGATATGCAAAGAACTTTTGTAGTTTTTTTTCATGAAAGTTTTATTAAGTAACATTAAATCTCAGATCGGATTTGCTTTTTTAATGGCACAAAAAAGCCAGCGTTTGTGCGATGGCTCATATTAAATCGGCTAAATTGGCTTAAAAATGACTAGTGTGCTTGATCCCAGTTGTCACCGTGACCCGCTTCTGCCACTAGAGGCACTTTCAGCTCTGCTGCAGATTCCATCAAATTCTGTACTTTACTTTCAATTTCGGACAAAGACGACTCTTCAACTTCAAACACCAGTTCATCGTGTACTTGCATCAGAAGTTTCACTCGACCATTGCCTTCTTCTTGAATCCACTGATCAACTAACAACATCGCTTTCTTGATGATGTCCGCAGCGGTACCTTGCATCGGTGCGTTGATCGCTGCACGCTCTGCCGCCTTACGACGCATGCCGTTGCGAGATTGAATTTCAGGAAGGTGCAAGCGACGACCAAAGATTGTCTCGACGAAACCTTGCTCTGAAGCCGCACTGCGCGTGTCTTCCATGTACTGCATTACTCCTGGGTAACGCTCGAAATACTTGTCCATGTACGCTTGTGCCTCACCACGAGGAATACCCAGTTGCTTCGCCAAACCAAACGCACTCATGCCGTAGATTAGACCGAAGTTAACCGCTTTCGCACGGCGACGTTGCTCACTTGAAACATCTTCAATAGAAACGCCCATGATTTCTGCTGCCGTTGCTGCGTGGATATCTTTTCCGTCACGGAACGCATCAAGCAGTGCTTGGTCACCTGATAGGTGCGCCATAATACGCAATTCGATTTGAGAGTAGTCGACTGCCAGAATCTTGTAACCCGTAGGGGCAACGAATGCCTGACGAATACGACGACCTTCTTCATTACGAATTGGGATGTTCTGCAAGTTAGGATCAGTGGATGATAGACGACCCGTTGCGGTCACCGCTTGGTGGTAAGAAGTATGCACACGCCCCGTCGATGGGTTGATCATCTTCGGCAACTTATCGCTGTACGTTGATTTTAGCTTCGCCAGACCACGGTATTCCAAAATCAGTTTTGGTAGTGGGTAATCCAAAGCCAGCTCTTGCAACACTTCTTCATTGGTAGAAGGTGTGCCTGATGGTGTCTTCTTGATGACTGGCAGACCCATTTTCTCAAACAGAAGCGCTTGCAGTTGCTTTGGTGAGTTCATGTTGAACTCTTGTTCTGCAATCTCGTACGCCTTTTGCTCAAGCTCGTCTAGGCGTGCAGCAATTTCTACAGATTGCGCACTAAGCTTCATGTCATCAATCAACACACCAGTACGCTCTATGCGAGACAGCACGGGCACGAGTGGCATTTCGATTTCTTCGTATACGGTTTTTAGCTTTTCATCTTGTTCGATGTTAGCAAACAAACGGTTATGCAGACGAAGTGTCACGTCCGCATCTTCCGCAGCATATGGTGAAGCTTCATCCAGATCGATTTGGTTGAAGGTCAGCTGGTTCTTACCTTTACCTGCAATTTGCTCGAATGAAATGCAGCTGTGCTGCAAGAAGCGCAGTGCCAAGCTGTCCATATCGTGCTTGCCACCTACACTGTTGTAGACATAAGACGCCAACATGGTGTCGTGCTTTATGCCTTTCATCTCAATGCCGTAGCGAGCCAACACAGATGCATCGTATTTTAGGTTTTGACCAACTTTCGCCTGAGCCTCATCCTCAAGAATCGGCTTTAGCTGTGCCAGTACCCAATCACGATCCAGCTGCTGCGGCGCATCTAGGTAGTCGTGGGCCACTGGTACAAAAGCAGCAATGCCTTCGTCAGTTGCAAATGACAAACCAACCAAGTTTGCCACCATGTAATCTAGGCTGTCAGTTTCGGTATCAAACGCGAATAACTCCGATGCTTTTAGTTTGTCTAACCAAGCATTGAATGAAGCTTCATCTAGGATGGTTTCGTATTGGCTACGGTCTATTTTTACCGCTGAAGTATCCATATCAGCTTTAGATGCAGCAGAACCACCACGCGCTGCGCCAGTTGATTCATCCGCTTCAACCACACCTGTACCGCCTTCTAATAGCTCGTTCAACCAAGACTTGAACGTCAACTGACCGTATAGTTTGATCAGCTCATCGGTGCTTGGTTCTGCTTTTAGCAATGATTCTGGCGTCTCTTCCAGTTCCACATCCAGCTTGATGGTCGCAAGCTCGTAAGACAGCATTGCGTTGTCTTTGTTATCGACTAGCTTCTTCGCCATGGTTTTTGAACCACGGAAGCCAAGCGCTGCAATATCATCGAGGTTTTCATACAGCTTTGTCAGACCGCCAATACCTTGTAGCAGAGCAGTTGCGGTTTTATCACCCACGCCCGGAACACCAGGAATGTTATCGACTTTATCGCCCATCAACGCTAGGTAGTCGATGATCAATTCTGGTGGGATACCAAACTTCTCAACCACACCTTCACGATCCATCACGACGTTGGTCATGGTGTTGATCAAGGTAACGTTGTCATCCACCAGCTGCGCCATATCTTTATCGCCAGTACTGATCAAAACAGGCATGCCTTGCTGCGATGCTTGATAAGCCAGAGTACCAATCACGTCATCGGCTTCTACACCTGGAATACAGATCAATGGCAGGCCCATAGCACGAATAACGTTATGCAGAGGTTCAATCTGGCAACGAAGATCATCCGGCATTGGTGGACGATTCGCTTTGTATTCCGGGAACATATCGTCACGGAAGGTTTTACCCTTCGCATCGAAAACTACTGCGATACGATCAGAAGCAAACTGACGCATCATGCTGCGTAACATGTTTACTACACCGTAAACTGCGTTAGTTGGAATTTCACCGTTACTCATCGTGCCTGGGTAAGCGTGAAAAGCGCGATATAGATAAGAAGAGCCGTCGATCAGAATCAACGGATTTTCAGGAATACTTGCCATAATTGTCTGTATCCAAATCAGTACTTAATAGATCTGCTTAGAATGCCATGACTGCTAAGCTGAATCTATCTTGTTCGCTCGATCGAGGTCGCGGAAATTTTCCGATATTATTCACGAAATTTGCACTCTCTTGTGGATAACTCTGTTTATAGAAATTATCCACTGGTTATCCAACGTAAATAAAACCAACAAAACATACCAATAAATACTTGTTTTTATTAAAAATAAATACCAACAGGCGAGAAGATCAACGATCCTAAAATGATCATGCCATGTGGAAAAGTTGCCAATAGAGGCGTCAATTAGAAATCTCAGAAAAGAAAAAAGCGACCCAATTGGGTCGCCTAGCAGAAGTGGTGAAGCTATTTCCATTTGTATGGCAGCTTAACCAAGAAGCTATAAATTACACTGGAAGCAATGTGAGCAATGTCGTGTCAAAAAGAATTCGTGCAAGTTCTGGGAAAATTGTTTCATCACCTTCTCAACACTCAGTTAATAAACTGCAGTTAATTAGCAATTCAACGTCCTTGTGAACTTTCCTCATTCCCTAAGACAGCTTTAATAATAATGATTATCATTTAACAGTCAACAACTAAATGAGAAAAAATCTCATTTATTTTTATAGCGCTTTAATGAAGTGGACTCTAGACTCACGCAAATTTGACTTTTCTTCAAATTTTTCAATGATATAGTCATTTCTTAGCAATAGACGAAGCATGGCAGGAAATTGGTTGCGCGATTTTACTTTTAACGTTTTATAACCCTGCTCAGCGACCCAGTCTTCTTGTGCTTCCAACAGCATCTGCGCCACACCTTCATTGCGCGCTTCTGGTGCAACGCCACCAAACCAGCTGTAGAAGGTGTAATCATCTAATTCGTAGCCAATTTTAAAACCAAGGAGCGTCCCAGCTTTCTCAGCCACTAAGATTAGGCTCTTTTTCTCTCCAAGGCGCTCCGCCATAGATTCAACCGTCTCACCACGTGCAAACTCAGTAACACGAGCCACCACTTGGATCGCTTCTTCCAGCGTGCCTTCACGAATCAGCATTGTCATTGTCTTACTCTCCAGAAATAAATATACCCAAGTAACTTCAAGCCGTTTGTATTCCGTCTTGAGGGTACTTGGGTATATTCAGACCGACAACAATTGTCGGTCTGGCTTTTCTCATTGAGCGATAATTACTCGTCTGTCGCTTCTTGCGCTTTCACTAAGTGCTCTGCAGTTTGTGCGTTTTCTTCCGCTAGCCATTCTGCTACATCTTTCGCGAAGTAAGTCAGGATGCCATCAGCACCTGCACGCTTGAAGCAAAGAAGCGATTCCATCACGGTCTCGCGCTCTTTTAGCCAACCATTCATGATGGCTGCTTTATGCATCGCGTACTCACCAGAGACTTGGTAAGCGAAGGTTGGAACTTGAAGCTCAGTCTTCACGCGGCGAACCACATCAAGGTAAGGCATCCCTGGCTTAACCATGACCATATCCGCACCTTCATTGATGTCGAGAGCCACTTCATGTAGCGCTTCATCCGTATTCGCAGGATCCATTTGGTAGTTTTTCTTGTTGCCGCCTTTTAGGTTCGCTGATGAACCAACTGCGTCACGGAATGGACCGTAGTAGTTTGATGCGTACTTCGCAGAGTAAGCCATGATCTGAGTATGGATGTGGCCCGCTTCTTCTAGTGCTTCACGGATTTTACCAATACGACCATCCATCATGTCTGATGGTGCAACCACATCTGCACCCGCTTCTGCATGAGACAGCGCTTGTTTTACAAGTACTTCAGTTGTCTCATCATTCATTACATAGCCATCTTCATCGATGATGCCATCTTGGCCATGTGTAGTGAATGGGTCGAGTGCCACATCTGTGATCACGCCGATTTGAGGCACGTGCTCTTTTAATGCACGTACTGCGCGCTGAACCAAACCTTCTGGGTTGTAAGCTTCAGCAGCACATAAACTTTTAGCGTCTTGGTTTACGACAGGGAAAAGCGCGATTGCTGGTACGCCTAAGTTTGCTAGGTATTGTGCTTCTTCTAGCATTAAATCAATCGACAAACGTTCTACACCCGGCATCGATTCAACACTTTCACGACGATCTTTGCCCATCAGGATGAACATTGGGTAAATCAAATCGTTTACTGAAACTTGGTTTTCAGCCATCAAGCGACGACTAAAATCGTGCTTACGCATACGACGCATACGGCGTGCAGGGAATGGACCTTGAATTGATACAGACACCACTTTCTCCTTGTCTGGAAGGTTACGATGATCAAATCATCTGGTGGCAAAATCATATCACTCTTGATGCACCTTGCGAGCAGCAATATGGAAAAACGGCATGAAAAAAACCGAAAATGACCCAGCACTCACACTCAAGTATACTTCTCACTAATTCCATGCACCGATAACCCATAGAGACCAACCATGATCGATACTCACGCTCATATTTACGCTAGCGAATTTGATAACGACCGCGACGAGGTGGTGAAGCGCGCTTTAGAACAAGGCATTGATAAAATTCTGCTGCCGAACATCGATCTTGAATCTATTGAGCCGATGCTAAAAACCGAGGCGGCTTATCCTGAGATTTGTCGTTCTATGATGGGTTTGCATCCATGTTACGTAGATGGCAATGTCGAGCAAACACTAGCAATCATTCGTGGCTGGTTTGAAAAGCACAACTTCATTGCAGTGGGTGAAATCGGTATCGATCTGTACTGGGATAAAACCTTCCGAGCAGAACAAGAGATGGCGTTTGTGACTCAGTTAAACTGGGCAAAAGAGATGGATTTACCTGTCGTTATCCACACTCGTGATTCGATTGAAGAAACGCTGACCTTACTTCGTCAAGAACAAGACGGCAGTTTGCGTGGTGTGTTCCACTGTTTTGGTGGCAGCGTAGAAGAAGCGCAAGCAATCAATGAGCTTGGGTTCCACTTAGGTCTGGGTGGTGTCTCTACGTTTAAAAATGGCGGTATGGATAAGGTTATCCAGCATCTGGACATGAATTGGGTGATCCTAGAAACAGACTGTCCTTACCTTGCACCGGTACCGCATCGTGGTAAACGCAACGAGCCGGCTTACACTTCTCTGGTGGCAGCGCGAGTAGCAGAATTACGCGGAGAGAGCGTTGAAGCAATTGATGCTATTACAACCAAAAACGCTGAGGCATTGTTTAACCTAAGCTAATACCCGTACTTATATAAGTTACAATCAAACAACTTCTTATATTTCATGGCATTATATTTGAAAGTATAAATAATGTGCTATTGAGATGTAACATTTGCCCTTCCTAAAATATTGCCCACACATTTAACACAGTGGGCAACCTATGAATACTGGCCAACATGGTATTTACCTAAAACGTCAAAAGCGCACGCTACTGCAAAGACTGATAGGCATTAAAGAGATCTGCATTTGCACTAAATGTGGATACATCCGCAAAATTACATAGTCTTGGTGTATGCGCCCCATGAACCCACGGGGCGGTGTTGTTAATGTTTGAAGTTCCAAGGTAGGAGCGCATCGATATCAGGCTCCGCTTTCGCGAGCTCTTTCATGCACTTGACCATGTAGTCGTAGAGGATAAGGCCGTTGGCTTTCGCTGTCTCGACGATGCTGTAAAGCATCGCGCTCGCATCAGCACCATTTGGTGTGTTTGAGAACAGCCAATTTTTTCTGCCAATGACCAGCGGTTTAATGGCGCGTTCAGCACGATTATTATC
>NZ_JAHGAH010000261.1:0-16904 GCF_030248475.1 Vibrio sp. D173a | reverse complement strand
AAGGGATAAGGGATAAATAACGTTGCAGTGATTTCACCGCATGATGGTTTCGTTGTCAGCACACACCTTGCTGATTTTCGAACGTTCAGTGGCTAAAACTGAATATCATCATGCGAGAAACATTTGGAGTCATATCGAGTTTATTGTGCGTTGCTCATTGTGAGCTCTCATTGTGAACTGAGAGAAGGGGTGGCGATACCTTGCACATCGATACTTTAGATTGAGAGGAGTAAAGAAAAGGAATTGGAAGGAAATGTAATTATAGCTCGAACATTTTATCAAATTCTCTTTGCTCCATGATGTCCTCAATTCGGCGGCGCGTTCTTTGTTTAATCGCAGCTGCATTTTGTTCGGACTCTTTCTTTGCTTGCTCAATCTGCTTCTTGCTTTTGTTTGCCATGTTTTTCACCTTGGGAATTTCTTCCTAAATTTCCGCATCATTCATTAATGCACGAAAATTGATTTATTTAATAATAAAACTTCCTAGCCTTGAACCTGAGTCACACAGAATGTCACCGGAGTAGGTTTTCTCACAGTATTTAAAATCAATGAGATAGCAAGCGGATTGGAGTTTTGGCAATATATGGCGCCTCAAAATATCACTGTTAAGTTGATGAATTTTGGCGTTCCAAGAGATGTCGGGTTTTTTTTAACGGAATTCAATCTCTATCATTTATTCTCCTGTTTTTTAGTGATCTTTTCTTTATTCAATAATTGGTACCAATGTCTTTGGCGACCTGTTCTTTTAGACATAATTTTTCCTAATTTTAAGTAAGTGAAATACCAACGATGGCTATCGTATTTGATAGATATAACGTTCCAACGATAGATATCGTGTCCGCAGCCCATTTATTTTAGGCAGCAGAAAACCGAGCAAGAATACTTGCGGGTTGTTAAGTGTGAGGAATTTTTGAAGGGGTAGAGAGTTTGGTGCAGCGAGGAAATGCTGCACCAAGAAAAGCTATCTTATAGAGGAGTAACTTCAGTCGCTTGAGGACCTTTTTTACCGTCTTCTACATTGAAGCTTACTTTCTGACCTTCAGTCAAAGTTTTGAAACCGTCAGCAACGATAGCGTTGAAGTGTACGAATACATCTTGGCCGCCGTTGTCTTGAGTTAGGAAACCAAAACCTTTAGTTTCGTTGAACCATTTTACTGAACCAGTTACTTTACCAGACATAAAAACCTCTGAAATTAAACAATAATATACGAATTGTGGTGGATCTTTTTTAAGCTATTGAATGTGCAATCAAGAGGAAGTTTTACGCAGGAGTCTGAACCGAGAGTTCAGGGTGTTACTGAGAGGGAACTTAAACTAAATGTAGCATTAACAGCTCTTTTCTAGAGCCAGCCGCCACTATACAGTGTGTTTAAAAAATAGCTACATTTATTTTTCATTTTTTTTCGTTCGAAAAAACTGATGGAGTAGAACAATTTCATCCCCTCATGATTTTTATCCGTCTTCCTACAATGAATCCATACCAATAAGGGAGGCAATATTATGAGTACAGTGAGAGAGATTCGTCAGATCATTCCATCGCACGCAACATCAGATGGGGATGGAGTGAAAATTCGTCGCGTAGCCGGATTCAACAATACGAGCTTTTCACCATTCTTGATGGTTGATGAATTGAAATCAGACCAACGAGCAGACTATGTTGGCGGTTTTCCTCCGCATCCACATCGTGGTATTGAAACTCTGACCTATATGCTGACTGGGCACTTCCAGCATCGTGATCACATGAACAACGTTGGTGAGCTCCGTTCCGGCGGCGCGCAATGGATGGCGGCAGGCCGTGGTGTGATTCACAGTGAAATGCCAATCATGGAAGACGGTGAACTACATGGTTTCCAAATTTGGATTAACCAACCAGCGCGAGACAAGATGTCTCCGGCACAGTATCACGATTTCCAGCCGGAAACCATTACCGAGCATCGTGCAGAGGCTCATGGTTTAGTCCGCGTTATCTCTGGTGAGTTGAACATTGGTGATGAGGTAATTCATGGCCCATTGAGCCGAACGGGTGTGCCGGTGACGGTTGCCGATTGGCGAGCTCATTCAGGCGCCTCGCTCAATCTTATGACGCCTAGACATCATAATATGATGGCCTATGTTTACAAAGGCAGCATCAAAGCGGGTGAACGTGTTGTCACGCAAGGCGAGATGGCATTGCTTTCTCAAGGCGAATGGGTGGCGCTACAAGCCAATGAAACGAGTGGAGTGTTGCTCTTTATTGGCGAACCGATTAATGAACCTGTCGTGCACTATGGCCCGTTTGTGATGAACAGCATCGACGAGATTGAACAAGCGATTCAAGACTACAACTCTGGCGTGTTTGAAACCTACTAAGGCGTTTAATGCCTGATAGCCAGTACCGAGTCTTGAAAATGATGCTCTAGGTTTGAGTACGAGAGGAAAACTCGAAGTGATTTGGAGCCCGTTAATTGGGCTTATACGCAAGCAAAGACGATATCCACTGCCATCGAATTTGCATCAGCCACACCGACATGGTGTGGCTTTTTTTGTTGTTCAGGTTTTATGACCGAGAATCGGTGATTGAGTGAAGCCCGCTTTTTGGGTTGGGCGAGCGTTTAGCTTTGCTCCCAGCGCTCGATGGCGTGCTGACCATATTCCACACCCAGTTCATAAGCTTCACGTAAAGGCTCAGGGGATCGGCTCAAACGCTTTAACTTAAAGCCTTCTGGTGGGCAGATTTGAATGATCTCAACGCCTGCTGGTGGATTGTTTATTAATTCCAAACTCTGGTTGTATCGGACATGACGCGTAAGCATTGGCTCGATCAATGCTGGATGATCTTTCAGTAAACGATAAGTGAGCTTTTCAAACTTAGGTTTGGATTTGCGATAACTGGCCGGTTGACTCCGTAGCACCATGATTTTTGTCGCACCGCGTTTGATGGCTTCAGCAACAGGAATAGCATCCGCTACACCACCGTCTACGTACCTTACGCCATCTAATGGCACACCATTGCGGTACATAATTGGTAACGCGCTACTGGCTTTCATGGTCTCCGCCAACATCTCTACGGAAGGTGTTAGGTATTCTGGTTGTCCGTTGTCTTGTCGTGTGACGCCTAAAAAGAACGGTCGAGGATCGGCAGAAAGCACGGCTCGATCAATGCCTAATTCTTTGAGCGTGACGTCCCACATCCAATCTAAATCCATCATATCGCCACCGCGCACGAGTTGCGTGGGGGAGATAAACTCTTTGCGTAAGCTGTAATCGAGGTAGATCTTGAGGTTTCTGCCCGGCATTTTTGCAAGGTAAGCTGCTAAGTTACTAGCGCCCGCCGAGACGCCCCAAAAGCTGTCAAAAGGGGAGAAGTCTTGTTCCATAAAGTGATCGAGTATGCCGCAGGAGAATACCCCACGCATCGCGCCGCCTTCTACAATCAGCGCTCGAGAGCCAACTTGTTCCATCCTAGCCATCCGTTTTGATTTTTTTGATTTGGGATACGAGTTAATTAGAGTAACGGATATCTAATGCCCATACCCAAGTTGTGTTCACTTGATCGTCACCTTGATGAATCCTTGGTTTATGTTATAACATAACAGTTACTAAAAATATTAAACGGTAGCGTGTGTCTTGTGTGGGGGGAGAATGAGCGATATTGACGCCATTATTAAGCATGTAGAGGTCAGCTTTAGAGCTCAAGGAAAGCAGTTAACATTGCAGAGGAAGCTGGTGTTGCAAGCATTGGTTCACGCCGATAAAGCGCTTTCTGCTTATGAGCTAGTGGATTACTGCAAAGCTCACTTCGATAAGAATATTCAGGCGATGTCAGTTTATCGGATCTTGGATTTTCTTGAAGGCGAGCATTTAGCCCACAAGCTTAAAGTTTCCAATAAATACATCGTCTGCTCCCATATTCTCTGCGAGCACGAGCACGGCGTTCCTCAATTTCTCATCTGTTCCAAATGCAACAAAATCAGCGAGCAATCCATCGATCCAACCTTGATTCACGGTCTGCAATCCCATGCAAAAGAAGAAGGTTTCACCGTTGTCAGCCCTCAATTAGAGATCAATTGTGTTTGTGATGACTGCGCTAAATCCAAGTAAATATAGCTGTTTTTGAATGTCCTCTATCTGCGTATTCATCACCACTCAATGACGTTTATCCCTTCCCACTACTAGCATCATCAGCAAGGAGTTCTGAACCGCTATGTCTGTAACACTGATTAAAAAAGCCCTTGTCGTCAACGAAGGAACCATTATCGAGACCGATTTACGAATTGTCGGTCAGCGAATTGACACTATCTCAGCCAACATCGCGGCTAAACCGGAAGATACGGTGATTGATGCGAAAGGGTGCTATTTGATTCCCGGTATGATTGATGACCAAGTGCACTTTCGTGAGCCGGGGTTGACGCACAAAGGTTCGATAGCGACAGAATCCAGGGCGGCGGTTGCCGGCGGTATTACAAGCTATATGGAAATGCCGAACGTTAGTCCTGCAACGACCACCATTGAGGCGCTAGAACGTAAATTCTCTATTGCCGAGCAGAGCTCCCTCGCGAACTACTCTTTCTACCTTGGTGCGACCGAAGACAACCTTGAGCAAATCAAACAGCTTGATCCGAAGAAGCATTGCGGCGTGAAAGTGTTTATGGGTGCTTCTACGGGCGATTTGTTGGTCGAAGCGCCTCAAGCCTTAGATGAAATTTTCCGTGATTCACCAGTGTTGATAGTGACGCACTGTGAGAGTGGCCCTTTGATTGCGCAAAACAAACAGCGACTACTTAAAGAGAAGTCGGAATTTACCATTGAAGATCATCCGTTACTGCGTGATGACGAAGCGTGTTATGCGTCTTCCTCTTATGCGGTAGAGCTGGCCAAGAAGCACAACAGTCAGCTGCATGTTCTGCACATCACGACAGCAAAAGAACTGGCTTTGTTTGAAGCGGGCCCGATTCAAGGTAAGAGCATCACTGCAGAAGCGTGTGTTCACCACCTCTGGTTTAGCAATGAAGACTACGCAGAACGCGGTAACCAAATCAAATGTAACCCAGCGGTGAAATACTCAAGTGACCGCGAAGCCATTCTAAAAGCGTTGAGTACTGGCCAAATTGACATTATCGCCACTGATCACGCACCTCACACATGGGAAGAAAAACAGGTGCCTTATGAGCAAGCGCCAGCGGGCTTACCTTTGGTGCAGCACGCACTGCTGTCTTTGTTTGATCAAGTTGCTCGCGGGCACATGACGATGGAGCAAGTGGTAGAGAAAACCGCTCACAACCCAGCGATTCGTTATGGCGTTCAGGAGCGCGGTTTTATCCGTGAAGGCTATTTTGCAGATTTGGTTCTTGTTGATACAGCAGCACCAACGCCGGTGACGAACGAGAACAGCTTATACCACTGTGGTTGGTCACCATTTGCTGGTCACCAGTTCTCGGCTCAAATTAAGAAGACATGGGTCAATGGCGGCCTAGCGTATGCCAACCAACAAGTGAATGAGCGCGCTGCACACGCCATGCGATTGGTATTTGATCGCTAGGATTCACGTTTTTCAAAAACTTAGATTATTTGAAAGCTCAGTTTATTTTCGAAAGCTTACATTTATCCGCTTTCTTTGAGCTTTATTTGTAGAAGTATAGTTGTCGTAGCTTGAGTGTCTTTGAGGCACCGAATAAAGAGAAATCAATATGTTAAGAAGAAATCCTACTGGTCACATGCCGGAAGTATCGGAAACGGCGTTCATTGATCCAACGGCGATCATCTGTGGCAAAGTAATCATTGAAGATAACGTTTTTATTGGTCCTTACGTGGTGATTCGTGCCGATGAAGTGAACGAGCAAGGCGATATGGAAGCCATCGTCATCAAGCGCGATACTAACATTCAAGATGGCGTGGTCATCCACTCAAAAGCCGGTGCAGCTGTGACCATTGGAGAGCGTTCGTCGATTGCGCACCGTTCTATTATTCATGGCCCATGTGAAGTCAGTGATGACGTGTTTATCGGTTTTAACTCCGTGGTGTTTAATGCTGTGATTGGCACAGGCTGTGTGATTCGCCATAACTGCGTGGTGGATGGACTAGACTTGCCAGAGAATTTCCATGTTCCGCCGATGACCAATATCGGCGCTGACTTTGATTTGAACAGCATCTCCAAAGTGCCGCCAGAATACTCGGCGTTTTCGGAGTCTGTGGTTTCAGCAAACCACGAGCTGGTGCAAGGCTATAGGAGAATTGCCAATGAGCTCTGAGAACCAACCCATACTTGGTGTTCCTACTAACATCATTACTGGGTTTCTGGGCGTAGGAAAGACCTCTGCGATTTTGAATTTGATGGCGAACAAGCCAGAGAACGAGCGCTGGGCGGTATTAGTGAATGAGTTTGGTGAAATTGGCGTTGATGGCAGTTTAGTTCATGGGCAAAAAAGCAAAGAGCAGCAAGTGTTTATTCGTGAAGTACCTGGCGGCTGCATGTGCTGTGCTGCGGGGTTGCCAATGCAAATCGCCTTAAACCAACTGCTTAATGAAGCGAAGCCAGACCGTCTGCTGATTGAGCCAACTGGGCTTGGTCACCCGAAAGAAGTGCTGCAAGTGTTGTCGACAGATCACTATCGCCAAGTGCTTTCGCTACAAAAGAACATCACTTTGGTCGACGCGCGTAAGCTTGCGGATGTGCGCTATACACAGCATGACACGTTCAACCAACAGATTGCGATTGCCGATACAGTGGTGGGTAACAAGCTCGATCTGTATCAAGAGGGTGATACCCAGAAGCTCGAAGCTTACGTGGCGGAAGTTGGGCGCCCGAATACAAAGGTGGTTTTTGCTCAGCATGGTGTGATTCCGTTTGCCGAATTTGAGGGTGAGACCACCATTCATGAGCATCCGCCGCACCATCACCATCACCACGCAAGTGACAAGCCGTTGGCTTCAGATATGCCAATGCCTGAGAGTGGTGTGCTCAAAGCGACCAATTCAGGCGAAGGTTTCCAGAGTGTCGGTTGGCGTTTTTCCCCAGAGAAAGTGTTCGATCGCCGGAAGTTGATCCCTCTTCTGGTCGAGCTGGAAGTGGAGCGCATGAAAGCGGTGTTTATTACTGGCGATGGCATTTATGGCTACAACCTAACGCCTGATGGGCTAAAGGAAGTGGAGTTGGATGACTGCGCGGAAAGCCGAATTGAACTGATTGCAGACAGCATCGATGAGCAATTTGAGGCACAGCTTCTGTCTTGTGAATTGGTTTAAGGCTAATAACAGCGGGCATTATCCTCATTAATGCCCGTGTTTCTTACTCATCTCCCTCTGCATTTTTTTCCTATTCCTATTCTTCATTAACACCACGATCATGATCTTTTGGTGATGTGGACTTTCCATATTGACATTGTTTGATTGTCAAACTAAATTAAAATCAAATAATTTGATAATCAAACTAAAATTGGAAGGTAAGTGTCTCAATGGCTGTATCGCAACATTCACATGATTTCGTTTCTCATAACCAGAAGGGTGAAAAACGCACGCTCTACGTATTGATCCTAACCGTGACCACCATGGTGGTGGAGATTGCTGCCGGAACCATGTTTGGCTCAATGGCATTACTCGCAGATGGTTGGCATATGGGGACACACGCAGCGGCATTTTGTATCACCTTGTTTGCTTACCGCTACGCGAAACAAAACGCCCATAATGACCGCTTCTCATTTGGTACGGGTAAGGTGAGTGTGCTCGGCGGTTTTACCAGTGCGATTGCGTTAGGGATTGTGGCATTGATGATGATGGTCGAGTCGATTCATCGTCTCTTCAATCCAGAAAGCATTCAATTTAACGAAGCCATTATGGTGGCGGTGATTGGTTTAGTGGTAAACCTTGCAAGCATGCTGCTTCTGCAAGATCACCATCATCATGATCACCACGGACACGATCACGAACATCATCACGACCACAACTTAACCGCAGCGTATTTCCACGTACTGGCGGATACGTTTACGTCTCTGTTGGCGATTGTCGCGTTGATTGTCGGTAAGTTTTACGGTTGGATTTGGTTGGATGCCATGATGGGGATCGTTGGTGCCGTTGTGATTGGTAAATGGACTTTGGGTTTAATGAAGCAAACAGCGCCAGTGTTGTTGGATGAGAGCATCAACAAGTCTTACCGAGATGAGATTACAGAGACGCTTGCACCTTATGCTGAGATTGTTGATTTACACATCTGGAAGGTGAGTGGTCACCATTACTCTGCGGCAATTGCGCTAAAAAATCACAGTGACAAAACGCTGGATGAATTTAAGCAATTATTGAGTAAATTTGATAAGATTCACCACCTAACTTTGGAAGTTCAAACGACTGAGTGATGCGCGAATTAGAAAAGCTGAATCAAACGCTTACCGAGTTCTATGACAAAATGTCTTCTTGGGAGCAATCTGTAGTAAAAGGCACGGGTTATTCACTGGCTCAAATCCACACGATTGAAGTGTTAGGTGGGCATGCTGCGTTGCGTATGAAAGAACTGGCGGAGAAGCTCGGTATTACAACAGGCACGTTAACGGTTCAAATTGAGAAACTGGTAAAAGCGGAGCTTATTGAGCGTTGTCCGCATCCAGAAGATCGCCGCGCAATTGTAGTGAAGCTCACTCCTGCTGGTGAGGAGATTCACCGTCATCACAATCAGCTGCATTTAGATTTGGTGCAAGACTTAACGCGTAATATCGACCCGGATCATCAGGCGATTTTGTTTGCTTGCTTACAGAAGATGAACAGAGAATTTTAATTGCGCTTTCGTTTCTACACTCAGATATTGAGTCTCGAATAGCAAAAAAGTAGAGCACCGAAATGCTCTACTTTTTTTTATAAGCTCGATAGAATTTGTTCGATTGGCAGCTGTGTAAACGCATACGTAATGCCAACACAGAATGCAGCACCAGTCACGCCCATGGCGACAGTCGTTGCGAGTAGCAGAAGGGTAATCTTAGGCATTAGAGATTAAACTCCTTCTTAAAGGTTGGGTAAATGACACCATTTGCTTCTTGGTAGGATTTAAAGCCATAACCAAACGCAAATGCTGCCACCACAATGGCAAATGGCGCAATGTTTCTTCCTTTCATCCTTAAACTCTCTACCAATCGTTTTTCTATTGCTTAATGTATTCGGGTTCTTCAATTACTGGGTAAAACACACAAACAGTACCCATGCTGTTGTTAGCACAAGTAGCGGTGTGAATACTTTCTGAATTGAAGCGCCATCGGTTAGGTCATAAATCACGATCGATTCTTTATAGAATGCGCGTTTGAATGAACCAAAGCTGATTTCATTTTTAACGTCAGATTGCTCATAGTGATGACGTGCTGAGTCTGCCATTTGAGACTCTAGATCTTGCATCTCGTATTCTTTGTTAAAAAATGCATCCCACGCCGAAATACGTGCAATAGCTTTTGGTGAACGATTGCACTTCAGTTTTTCTAGACGCTTAGCGTATGCAGCTTGATATTTATCCACGATGATTTCCTACATGAATAGACTGTAATGTTGAACACAGCGTTAAATGCTCTGCTCAGTGGTTGTAAAAATTAGAAAATGAGAATCAAAAGGGAATTTTTACATGAGTAGGAAAGTGGCCAGATGAGGAAGTACGGCATTTGATTGTTAAAGAGCTCAAGGAAGGTTATCCCTTGTGTTGCGGATAATATGGGCTGCTTCTGGATGCGACAAACAAAAATAATTAGTGAGGACAACAAGCAATTTTTGTTGCGGACTTGGCCATTCTGAGCATTGAGACTCGTTTAACATGAATAAATACTAGGTATAGCAAGGGCTTGAGAGGTATTTCGATATGGAAGTTTTTTAAGCACTTGCGGTGAATAAAGTTCATAACTGCTAATTATAAATACATCAAAAAGCGATATTATTTTTCTCGTTGGAGTGCTTAATAAAGATTGAGAGTTTGATTTTCTCGCGCAATCCGCCGCAGTCTTTACTCCTGCTTTGCACTCAATCCGAATATATTTCCCCCCTCCATGGTGATATTTGGATTGAGTGTCTTTTTTTAGTTATTTAGTCTCTTCTTTAGCTTGTTACTGTCTTTTCGCTTTGACGATAAGATTTGCTAACTGTGCAAACCCAAAGCCGCCATTTTCCTCAGTCAAAAAGCTTGGTTGATGGTTCAGTTTCGCCAGTAAAGGGCGAATGTTGTTCACGCCAAAGGTTGTTGGCAACCATTCAAACATGCCTTCATCATTCAATGAATCACCCACATACGTGATGTGCCCTAAGCTCGGCAACTCGCCATTATTGAACTGCCTAATGTAGGCTTTACCACTAGTGCGCTTACTATGATTGCCCACCCACGCATTGATGTGAATTGAACTCAAAGTTGCATTGACGGGGTGAGATTCCACATTCAAATTCACGATGCGATTGAGGATTTCCATTGTTGTAGAAGGAGGAACCGGCGCTCTATCTTGTGCGATGTTCACCGCCACGTCGCAGTAGCGAAAGTTCTGATCGTGGCTGAAGTCGACATCAGGATACTCTGCCAAAATGCCTGCAATGCTTTCTTGCAATGCATACTGTTCTTTGCGCATCACTTCTGCCGGACGGGCAAAGGTATTGTTGAATCCTGTCGCGTCTTTTCTCATCCAAAACGCGCCATTTTCACCAATTACACCATGCAGTGACCACATCTTTGCCATTTGGTCACACCAACCAGCGCAGGCGCCTGTGACTGCGACCACTTTTACGCCCACACGCTCTAGCTCGGCTAGCGCAACTAATGTCTCTGGTGGCAGTTTACCTTGCCAAGTCAATGTGTCGTCCACGTCGGTCAGCAGCCATTCGATCTGTTTCAGGCTCTCCACATTGAGCTCTGATAACGGGTTAGGCATTCACCACTCCTTGCTTGTTTACTTGAGGATTGATTGCTTGGGTATTGTTACTGACGTCTTGCAGTGACACCGCTGGAGCCAGTGTACACTCGATGCGCTTTTCTGTGTTGGCATCAAATAGATGAACATGCTTTGGTTTGATATCCAGACCAAGCTTGTCGCCAATTTGAATCGGCGTATGTCCCTCAACACGAACAACCAGCTTTTGTGAATCATCGCCTTCTGTGCGGCAGTAAAGCAGCAAGTCAGCACCGAGCGATTCAATCAATTCGACTTCTACCTGCAACCATGGGTTATGTTGGCTGATTTGTAAATGCTCTGGACGAAGACCCAGTTTAACTTCATCCAAATCCAAGTTTGTTGTGGATGTAGGAAGCAGTGCGTCACCAATAGTAATGCCATCAACGCAAACACTGCCATTCAAGATGTTCATGGATGGTGAGCCAATGAAGGTCGCGACGAACAGAGAGGCAGGGTTGTCGTATATTTCTAGCGGTGTGCCGACTTGTTCGACATTGCCTTTGTTCAGCACGACAAGTTTGTCCGCAAGTGTCATTGCTTCCACTTGGTCGTGGGTAACGTAAACTGACGTAGTACCAAGGCGACGTTGCAGCTTCTTTATTTCCAAACGCATTTGAACACGCAGTTTGGCGTCTAGGTTAGACAGAGGCTCATCGAACAGAAACACCTTTGGTTCACGCACAATTGCGCGTCCCATGGCGACACGTTGACGTTGTCCGCCAGAAAGTTGCCCCGGTTTACGGTCGAGTAGATGATCCAACTCCAGCATCTTTGCTGCTTCGTGAACCAATCGTTCGATTTCCGCTTTCGGTGTTTTGCGGTTGCGCAGACCATAGGCCATGTTGTTGTACACCGTCATGTGTGGGTACAAGGCGTAGTTCTGGAAAACCATGGCAATGTCGCGCTCGCCAGGTTCGAGATCGTTGACGATTGTGGTGTCGATTTTGAGCTCACCAGAGCTGATTTCTTCTAAACCTGCAATCATGCGAAGTAGGGTGGATTTACCGCAGCCACTTGGGCCAACCAGCACGACCATTTCACCGTCGCAGATATCAAGATTGAGTTTTTGGATCGCCTGATAGCCGTTCGGATAACATTTAGCGATATTTGAAAGAGTTAACGTGGACATTTATTTCTCCGAATCTACCAGACCTTTAACAAAGGCTTTTTGCATTGCAATTACCACAATTACTGGTGGCAACATGGCGATAATGGTGGTGGCCATAATTTTGTTCCATTCGATCACACCATCAACCACTCCGAGCATCTGTTTAATGCCCATCACGATGGTGTAGTACTGCACGTCGGTGGTGATCAAAAGCGGCCACAAATATTGGTTCCAGCCGTAAATGAAGGTGATGACGAACAGTGCCGCGATGTTGGTACGCGACAGAGGCAACAAGATATCGAAGAAGAACTTGATCGGTCCTGCGCCATCAATTCGTGCTGCTTCCACTAACTCATTCGGTACCGTTAAGAAGAACTGACGGAACAAGAAAGTGGCTGTCGCACTGGCAATCAGCGGAATGGTTAAGCCGTAAAACGAGTTGAGCATGTTGAGGTTTGTGATCACCTCAAACGTCGGCATGATGCGAACTTCAACGGGTAACATCAGCGTGAAGAAGATCATCCAGAACGCCAGCATTCGTCCCGGAAAACGGAAGAACACCACTGCATAGGCAGACATGATGGAAATGCTCAACTTACCGATGGTAATGCACATCGCCATAATGAAAGAGTTCAGCAGCATGCTGCCAATCGGCAAAGTATTGTTGTTGTACTGAGTGTCGTTACTCAACAAGTCAGTAAATACGCTAAAGCCCAAGTCCCCAAACCAAAGTGGAGTGCCAGTAGCAAAGGCGCTGTTCTCATGGGTGGTTGCTACGATTGCAATCCAAACCGGAAGCGCAATCGAAATGATGCCAAGAATCAAAATGACATGGCAAAACAGATTAAAAAACGGTCTTCTTTCTACCATCAGTACGCTACCTTCTTCTCAACATACTTAAATTGAATCACAGTCAGGGAAGCGACCAATATCATCAGAATTACGGATTGCGCGGCCGATGAGCCGAAGTCTAGACCAATAAAACCATCGTTGTAGACTTTGTAAACCAAGGTGGAAGTGCTGTTGCTCGGGCCGCCTTGCGTCATCGCGTGGATGATGGCGAACGTATCAAAGAACGCGTAGACAAAGTTCACGACCAACAAGAAGAAGCTGGTTGGCGAAATTAGTGGGAAGCTAATAGTGATAAAGCGCTTGATTGGACCACTTCCGTCAATGGCAGCGGCTTCGTGCAGAGACTTGGGTACCGATTGAAGCGCCGCAAGGAAGAACAGGAAGTTGTAGCTGATTTGCTTCCAAGTCGAGGTGATGATCACCATCCACATTGCATGGGCGCCATTGAGCGTTGGGTTCCAGTCTACGCCAAACAGATGCAATAACTCGGTCATCACACCGATGGTTGGGTCGAACAGGAACAACCAAAGCGAGCCGGCCACAACCGGAGCGACCGCATAAGGCCAAATCAAGAATGTACGATACATGGTCGCGCCACGGATGATTTGTTCTGCAAAAGCGGAAAGGATAAGCGCACTGACCAACGCGAGCACCGCAACGCTGATGCTAAATTGCAGCGTGGTCATTAACGAATCTAGGTACAGTGGATCATGGAAGAGCTTTTCAAAGTTCTCCAAACCCACAAACTCACGGCTCATACCGAAAGCATCTTCAAGTTGTGAAGATTGGAAAATGGCTTGTCCTGCCGGCCAGATGAAGAACACCAAGGTGATCAACAACTGAGGTGCAATCAACGCAACCGGAAGCCATTTGTGTTTAAAAACAACAGGTGAGGACATACAAATACCAAAGTAAAACAGGCAAGGTGTGTGAACGAATTCCCCACCCAAGATGGGCGGGGAGAGTGCGTATCTGAGCGGTGATTCGAATAAGACTCAGCGCACCATTGTTCGTTATTAATGTTCGTTACTTCTGTATGCGCTCAAAGCGACGTAGCTGCTCGTCACCGCGACGAACTGCATTGTTTAGCGCAGCTTGTGCCGTTGCTTTGCCTGCCCACACTGCTTCTAGCTCTTCATTGATAATGTCGCGAGTTTGCAGGAAGTTACCAAAGCGAATGCCTTTCGAGTTTTCTGTAGGCTCGGTTGACGTCATTTGTAGAACCGCTGTATCTGTGCCTGGGTTCTTAGCGTAGAAGCCTTGCTCTTTCGTCAGCTCATAAGCCGCTTTAGTGATTGGTAGGTAACCCGTGAACTGGTGCCAATCAGCTTGGACTTCTGGACTAGAAAGGTAAGAGAAGAACTTCGCCACGCCTTTGTATTCCTCGTTTGAATGGCCACGAAGAACCCAAAGTGATGCACCACCGATGATGGTGTTTTGTGGCTTAGCGACGATCTCTGAGTCGTAAGGCAGTTGCGCTACGCCGATATCAACGTCTTTCATGTTCTCTTTAATGCCAGCCAGACCTGCCGACGAGCCCATAGTCATTGCACACTCTTGAGTGTAGAACAAAGGCATACCATCAGATTGGCGACCGCCATATTTGAAGATGCCTTCTTTCGACCATTTACCCATCTGTTCGATGTGACGAACAAACGCAGAATCATTGAACTTGAACTTAGTGTCTAGTCCCGAAAAACCGTTGTTATTATTGGCCACAGGAACGTTGTTGCGCGCACCGAAGTTTTCGATCTGCGTCCATGATTGCCACGTTGTGCTGAAACCACACTTCGCACCAGATGCCAGCAGCTTACGAGACTCTTCTTCCATCTCTTTCCATGTTTTTGGTGGGTTTTCTACGCCAGCTTTTGCGAACATGTCTTTGTTGTAGTAAAGCACTGGCGTTGAGCTGTTAAATGGCAGGGAAAGCATGTTGCCTTCATTGGTGGTGTAGTAACCTGTTACGGCTGCAAGGTAATCATCAGGGTTGAACGACTCTTTGGTGTCTTCCATCAATTGGTAAACAGGATAAATCGCTTTGTCTGCGCCCATCATGGTCGCCGTACCTACTTCGAATACTTGTACAATCGCTGGCTGCTCTTTTGCTCGGAACGCCGCGATAGCACTGGTCATGGTTTCTGCGTAGCTGCCTTTGTAAACCGGCTTGATCTCGTATTCTGATTGGCTTGCGTTAAAGTCTGCGGCAATTTCGTTGACCTTTTTACCTAGCGCGCCGCCCATTGCATGCCACCACTCAACCTCAGTTTTTGCTTGTGCTTGTGTGCTGATCAATGCCGCTGCAACAGCAAGTCCGGCGAGGTGTTTCATAGCCATAATGATTCCTTTTCATAGATGATTTGAACAGGTTGATTCCTTGCGGATGTTCACTTTGATAATGAATCCGCTTCAAAAAATTCAAATGAACATTAAATGAGCCAAATGACGTTCTAGTTACAGAAAAATGAACTTATTTGAGCATTATTTTCGTCACGATTTTGTAATCAAATCGTCATTGAGGACTGAGATAGTTCATTTGAAAACAAATGAAAAAGACGGAATAAAAAATGACAATAACGGCACACCGTGGCTTATCCAGTTTGGCTCCAGAAAACACCTTATCGGCAATACAACGCGCCATTGAATTCGGCTGCGAATGGATTGAAATCGACGTTCAGCTCAGTGCTGACAACATTCCTGTGGTTATTCATGACAACACCGTAAACCGCTGCACGAACGGCCGAGGCAAAGTCAAAGAGCTGACTTGGCACGAATTAAGATTGTTGGACGCTGGTTTATGGTTTGGCGATGACTTCGCAGGCGAACATATTCCTAGTTTAGAAGAGACGCTTGAGCTCACTTCGAGAGCGGGCGTGAAGCTCAATATTGAATTGAAGATCTACTCAGGCGATGAAATTGATCTGCTGTGCGAAAAGGTTGCACAGGTCATTGAGCGTTTGGACGTCGAGGCGGATGCCATTCTCTTTTCTAGCTTCAACACTGAAGCCTTGATGACGATGAGAAATTACCTGCCAGAAGTGAGAAGAGGGCAGTTATGGCAAGAGATTCCAGACGATTTTTATATCGTGTTGCAACACATCGATGCTTACAGTGTGCATTGTGATTACCGCTTCTTGACTGAGGCACAAGCGAAGCAGATCAAGCAGTTTGGCTACCAGCTGTTTTGCTATACACCGAACTTTCCCCAATTAGTTGAAGCACATTGGCAGTGGGGAGTGGATATGATGATTACCGACATCCCGCAACGTTACAAAGTAGAAGTGCCTTCAGCCAAACGAGAACCCGCACTGAATGAATAACCTAAACGTCCGCCAGCAAAGCATCATTGAACTGGTTCATCAGCAAGAATATTGTTCGATAGAAGAGCTTGCTCAACGCTTTGAAGTCACGACGCAAACCATTCGACGTGACATCAATCAGCTTTGCCAATTAGGACTGACCCGACGCCATCATGGTGGTGTCGGATTGCCTGCTACCTTAAGCAACCGCAGTTATGCCTCTCGCCAAGTCACCAATCAACAAGAAAAGCAGACCATCGCCGATGAAGTGGTCAAAGCAATCCCTAACGGTTCGACTTTATTTCTGGGTATCGGCACGACTATCGCGTTGATTGCCGAGCGTTTGGCGAACCACAGCGAGCTTCGTGTGGTGACGAATAACTTCGAAGCGGCACACATTCTTTCTCACTTTGAGAATATTGAAACTTGGATTCCCGGTGGGCGTATTCGTACCAACGATCGCGACGTGGTAGATGGCTCCGCAGAGCTGTTTTATGGTCAGTTCTCGGCGGATATTGGCATTATTGGTTGTGCAGGCGTGACCGAAATCGCGCAGTCGCATTCCGACATGATCAACCTTGGCAGCACAACGATTGATACTCAGCCGTTCGCAATGGAACATGAATTACGAGAAGCCAAAGTTAGCCAAGCGATTTTGGCTAACTCGGAGCAAAAGTGGCTGGTGGCGAACAACAGCAAATGGCAGCGCAGAGCCAATACTAAGGTGGCTCCGCTTAGTTATTTTGATCGCGTTTTCAGTAACTAGGGCGTGTTGAT
>NZ_JAHGAH010000260.1:0-28794 GCF_030248475.1 Vibrio sp. D173a | reverse complement strand
TCAATGAGTATCAAAGGCGAGCGGTTTAGCTCGCCTTTGTTTTATGTGATTGTCTGTATAAGAACCAGATTATCAGTTCAAGAGTGCACTGATAACCGCGTCATATTTTAAGCTCCATACGTTTTTGGATAAACTAGAGCGAGTTTATTCCCAACATCGTTCCAAGTAGATCATTAAGAATCTATAAGGCCCCTGCAGTGAAAAGGAGAGCGTTGACATGCTCTCCTTATTTTACGAGTGATTAGCTGGCGTCTGATAAACCTGACATTTTTTTCATGTACACATAATTCGCCAGCCAAAGGATAGCCAAAACGAGAACGACAAGCGTCATGATTTGGACGACTGACTGCGATGTTCCCTTGTAAGCATTACTGCCAATATCGATAGCGGCAGATACTATAAACAGTCTTATCGCTGTCACTAGAGATGCCGCAATGCCCGTGAGTTCTGGAAATACCTGCATTGATTTTGCAAAAAATAAACCTATCGATAAGCCTGCACCAATCGAAAACAAACACATGGTTGCCGTTAAGAATACTGGTGAATCCAGTAAATTCGACGGTGATATGAAAAATATCAGGGTATTAGCGAATATCAGTCCAAGGCCAGTTGCTTTAAGCTTTTCAACACCGAACTTATCTATCAAGCGTGAGTTGTTCAAACTTACCAAGACAAATGTGCCGAGTGTCGCCATTTGGTAAAACGGGAACTGCTTTGGGCTAACCCCCAACTGATCGATATACAGCAAGGACATATTTGACACATAAATCATGTAGGCACCAAGGATCAAACTGGTGACTAATGTGTTGTACCAAAACTCAGTGGAAGATAAGACCGTCTTATAATCACTGAGAATACGCTTTGGTGCTAGTTTCTTTCTTTTGTTCACAGCGAGAGATTCTGGCAAGAACAGGAAACATTTGAGTGCGGAAATAAGCACGAGAACTGCGATAAAAACGAAGTTTGCTTTATAGCCCATATGTAAGCTGATCCATCCACCAATGAGTGGAGCAAAAGCCATGAGACTAACCACCAATGTGTTTAAGTCTGAAATGAGTTTTGCTGCTGATTCTTCCTCGAATAAATCGAAGATCATTGCCGTACCCACTATAACACATGCTGAGCTTCCAAAGCCTTGCAATAGGCGAAATGCCAGCAGCTGTTCAATACTTGTCGAAAAGATACAGCCAATGCTTGCGGTAAGAAAAATGCTAAAACCAAATATTAACACCTTTCTGCGGCCAAAATGATCGGATAGAGGACCGTATAATAAAGAGCCGAGACAGATACCAATAAAGTTGTAGCTCAAAATGCGCTGAACCATAACAGCACTGGTGTTGAAATCGCTGAGTATATCGGGAAATGTTGGTAAATAGATATCCGTCTCCATTGCGGCACCAAGGAAGATAAACACCATTAAAAATCGAAACCACTTTCCCTCATGAGATATGAAAAACATAGTTAATCCACTGTGATTATTCTAATAACAAGAAATACATGCTCCGCAAAACGGGGCATTGAGTATGAGTTAGGTTTTGTTGGTGGGATGTTGCGTAATGGAGAGGAGTGTTACGCAAGGTCGGCTTTTCCCGGCGCTTGGTTGTGATCAAGCTGAGCATGAATGTAACATAATATTTCAATGCTGCAAGCGTGACTTCAATGTTTTTCAGCTATTTTTTTCGAAAAAAAAAGATATCTCTTAATGTGCTTATTGTTATTTAAGTGTCTGATATTAATGGTTTAAATCATTAATGTATAGCTTGAGTTTATTTAATTTGATCGGCACTATAGCCCCGATAAATAACACATGTTGTATGAAGCCTCATGGAGAAAAATGGATCTGAGCTCAATTTTACTGTTTGCCGTCGCTTGCCTTGGTATCAATATGATTCCTGGGCCTGATGTTATCTATATCGTTTCTAATACCATGAAAGGGAAAATATAAAATGCAATACTTTCAATACTATGGCATCGATTGGGTAGCTATGGTGCTCACTTTTCTCGCGATTTGGCAGATCGGTAATAAAAACAAAATTGGATTCATATTGATGATGTGCGGCAATACAAGTTGGGTGGCCGTTGGCTATTTGACGGGCAGTGTCGCTATGATCATCGCTAACGTTATTTTCTTCTCGATGAATTTGAGAGCGATCATAAAATGGTCCAAGCCAGAGCCTAACGCTAAAACGGCAGCGTAATAATAAACGAATTAAAATGCTACGCTCGACAAGCTAATAAAGTGGACGTAGCGATTTGAAATGGACGATACATGAATAAACAAGTAAGAGTTGGAGTGGCGACCATCATCCTTCGTGAGGGGGCAATATTACTCGGTGAGAGAGTTGGATCTCATGGAGCGAATACTTGGGCTACACCCGGCGGGCACCTTGAACTCGGTGAGAGTATAGAAGATTGTGCGAAGCGAGAAGTGCTTGAAGAAACGGGCCTAATCGTTGATTCAATAGAAAAGTTCACTTTTACGAATGATATCTTTGAGAAAGAAGGTAAGCACTACGTCACCTTGTTTGTCGTTGCATCGAGTGCCAGTGGCGAACCTCAAGTCACTGAGCCGGATAAATGTAAGCAGTGGAAATGGTGTCGGCTAGATGATTTACCAGAGCCACTGTTTCTACCGTTGATTAACTTACTTAAAGAAGATAATACGCTAGAAAACTTTGTATAAAGCAACTGTTTAGTTTGGCGTTAAATAGGTATCGAATGGTGTTTTTTGGTTCATTAAGGGGAATGTATGGCCCAAATCTATTTCGTATGTGGCTTTATTGGTTCTGGTAAAACAACGTATTCTAAAGCCCTTGCAGAAAAGCATGGTGCTTTTCGTTTCTCTATCGATGAATGGATGATTCCTTTGTATGGCGAACACATGGAGCGTGAAGTCTTCGATAAACGATTGGCGACACTGCAATGCCTCTTCAAAGAATCAGCGCAACAACTGTTTTCTCTCGGAGTCCCTGTTATTTTTGATTTCGGTTTCTGGCGTAAGTCAGATAGAGAAAGCTTTATCAAATGGGCATCAGACGTTGGTATTGAGAGTGAAGTACATTATCTCGACGTCCCTTTTGATACATGTAAGCAAAGAGCCTCTCTGCGTAACGCAGACCTAAACAGTAAGTCTTATCATATGACACCAGAAATGCTGGACCTATTTTGGTCTTGGTTCGAGATTCCAACGGACAGCGAAAATGTGACTTGGGTTAAACAAGCAGGGTAAGCATTTTGAGTAAAGAGCTCATGGTTGCACCGTCTCCCTTCCCTCCAGTGCAATTTCCACATATACTAGGGGGTAGTATTTTATACTTGGGGGGAGTATATTTTTCAAATCGTAACTCATGGGGGGAGAGTGACAACATGAAAGATGTTAAGGGTGTTTTTCGTAACCTAGAAAAAATGCTGGAAAAAGCTAACTGGTTTGAAGACGGTTGGGAAATTTATAACCGCGGAGAATACCTCCAGTTATACAAACAAAATTGGTTCAACGAAAACCAAGGTGGCGTTCATTTCGAGACTTTTATCGAGGGGCCGCAGATCAAACAAAAAGCATTTCCGGTTTGCATGCACGCAGAAGAAGATTGTCCATCACAGGCAGAATTTATTCGTCAATTTAAACAGCTAGAAGGCAATCGCATTTCAAGCTGGAAGGGGTATAAAACGCTAGATAACAGCTATGGTATCTGTCAACGAACTATGCCACTGAATTTTAAAAATCTAGAACAACGTTTGTTTGAAGAGTTCAACCGTCTGCGTGCTCTCGAAGCAAGTATCGATAAAGTATTAGATAGGCTCTAAGTGAAAAAACAAAAAAGTCCTTGTGTGGATTTGTGCGATTTTTCACACCGTAAAGGGTGGTGCGCTGGATGCGGAAGAACGCGAGAAGAGTGTAAGGCGTGGAAGTCGATGAAGCCTTATGCCATCAACTCGCTCAAGAAGGATTTACAAAAGCGTCTATCTCAAATGAAAGCCGAATAAGACCAGGCAACTACTTGACGTAGGAGTCGATTACCTTCATCACAACGTTCATATCAGCCTCGCGCTGATCTTTATCCTCTTCTAGAACGAGGTGCTCATGTAAGTGGCCTTTAATGACCTCTTTCATTAAGCCATTTACAGCACCTCGGATTGCGGCAATCTGTTGTAATACGTCCTGACATTCTTGCTCTTCATCCAGCATTTTTTTTAGACCATTTGCTTGGCCTTGTATTTTACTGACTCGAGCCGTGAGCTTTTTCTTATCTTTGGCTGTGTGTGACATGGCAAAAGTTCTCAATGTAATTGGCGGAAGATAGGTATGAGACGTAATGTAGCACCGAACTTATACTGGGGGGTAGTGTTTTAAGTTGTTTTCTAAAACCAACTACAGCGACGTAAATACCTTGAATTCCCCCAAGTCTTTTGGTGTTTCATTCATTGCGACACTGGCTCAAACGTACTCAACAAAAATTGTGTTTTTAGGCACTTATAAAATACCTAAAGGCTATGTATAGTGGCGGCAAGCGGGGAGCTACAAGCTGCTTTTATCTCAGCATTCCCCGTGTTATTACAATAAAAAGGTAAATGATGATTGAAGTAGTAAACGTCACTTTTGAAGGTGAAAATGAACAACATATTCGTTCCATTCGTGAACGTGTTTTTATCAACGAGCAGGCTATCTCCCCGGAAATTGAATTCGATGGACTCGATAATGTGGCAATGCATTCATTGATTCTGTGTAATGGTAAACCCGTAGGCACCGGACGAATTTTAACTGACGGCCACATTGGACGTATCGCCATCCTTAGCGATTTCCGAGGTCAGGGCTTAGGTGCAAAAATTGTGTTGTCTCTGGTTCAGGAAGCAGAGAATAAGGGTTACCCGCGTGTTTATCTTGGTGCGCAAAAGCATGCGATTGATTTCTATGCCAAGCTGGGCTTTAAGCCTTTTGGTGATGAGTTTCTATCGGCTGGAATTGTGCACTTATCGATGGAAAAGACGTTGCGTTAAGACGCCATCGGTCGGTTGATCGCGCAGCTTTTATCTAAGCTTACAAAGCGCGACTAGGTAGAGAGCTGTGGACAGAGAAACACAAAGCCCGCTAAGGATAGCGGGCTTTGTATTATGGTTACTCTAAGTGCTTAAACTGTAACGCCACTAAACGCTGGTACAACTCACAGCTTTGCATCAACGATTGGTGGTTACCGATATCAATCAACTCTCCACCATCTAACACGGCTATCTTATCCGCATGTTGGATAGTCGACAGTCGGTGGGCAATGATTAGCGTCGTTCTGTCTTTCATAAGAGCCTCAAGTGCCTGCTGAACATGATGTTCACTTTCACTGTCTAGTGCGCTGGTGGCTTCATCAAGCAATAGGATTTTAGGGTCTTTCAAAATGGCACGAGCAATGGCGATGCGCTGTTTTTGTCCGCCAGACAATCTCACGCCACGCTCGCCCAAAAAGCTGTGGTAACCATCTGGTAGTTTTTCGATAAACTCATGAGCATGTGCTTTCTTCGCTGCTTCAATGACCTGCTCGTCAGTAGCATCCGGATTACCGTAGCGGATATTATGGAAAACATCGTGTCTAAACAAAGCCGGTTGTTGCGGCACCAATGCCATTTGACCACGAAGATCGTTTGGATCGAACTGACGAATGTCTTCACCACCGAATAAGACTCGCCCTTGCTGCGGGTCATAAAAGCGTTGTAGTAGTTCGAACAACGTCGTTTTACCTGCACCTGATGGGCCAACCAGAGCCAACACTTTACCTCGTTCAGCCGTTAGGTTTAATCCTTTCACTGCAGGCTGGTCTGGGCGGGAAGGGTAGTTGAAGTTCACTGAATCAAACGTTACTTCCGCAGGCATAGTGTCGGTGATCGGCATGTGATTAGTTGGTGCCGTGATGTCACTTTCCACTTGTAGAATCTCAATCAACCTCTCTGTGGCACCTGCAGCTCTTTGCAGTTCGCCCATTACTTCTGAAATCGTCGCTGTAGAGGATGCAACCATAATGGCATAGAACACAAATGCCGCTAGATCGCCGCCCGACATCTTACCGTGAATAACGTCACTGCCGCCGACCCAAAGCATCCCGGCAATAGCACTGAATACGATCACGATAACGCCGGAAATCAGAATCGCGCGTTGTTTGACTCGCTGTCTGCCAACCTCATAAGCTTTCTCTACTTCTACTGCAAATGCCGCGCGCTCATGTTGCTCTGAGCTAAAGCTCTGCACGGTTTTGATATGCTCAATCGCTTCACCAGCGTAGCTGCCTACATCTGCCATCGTGTCTTGGCTTTTCCGAGATAGGGCGCGTACTCGTCTCCCGAAAACCAAAATAGGAACCAAAACAAACGGCACGGAGGCCAGCACAATCAAAGTGAGCTTAAAGTTAGTCGCAAACAGCATGATGATGGCACCAACACACATGATTGCGCTGCGCATGGCCATCGAAAATGAGGACCCGATAATGCTTTGCAACAGCGTTGTGTCTGTGGTGAGCCGAGACATTATATCGCCGCTGCTATTAGTCTCAAAGTAACTAGGGTGCAGTGTCATTACATGGTTAAACACCGCAAGACGAATATCCGCACTCACGCGCTCGCCTACCGAGGAAACCAGATAGAAACGGAAGAACGTGCCCGCAGCAATACACAGTGTCACGCCGATGATGAACTGTATCGCGTTAGTGAGTTCTTGTTGTGATTGTTGGGCGAAGCCTTGGTCTATCAGCATACGTACGCCGTAACCCACGGATAGCGTTAGACTTGCTGTTGCGAACAGGGCAACCAAAGCTGCGGCAACTCGCCATTTATGAGGCGAAATGAAGGTGTTGAGTTTTAGAAGAATGCTGAGATTTTTATTATTTTTTCTGCTCATGAGTGGCTCACAAAGCGTTATAGGTAACAGGCATAGTAAGCGACTTTTAAGAGAGAGACCAGAGGTCTATGGCAATGGGCAGACGATCTTTTGTGGAAAAGCACCAGGGGCTGTTTGATTGTAAATTTATCAAAAAGGTGGGTAATCAGAGTGAGTTAGCCCAGCTAGGCCAACTCACTTTATTTACGCTTTTGGCTGATACGAATTTGAGAATAACGGACGTTAATCAACGTAAGCCACAGAGCTTGGTTCTTTGTAAATGCAGTCTACTTTTGTCACGTTGCCACTCGAATCTTGATATTGAGCATAGACGGTCCATAGCCCATTTATTCGTGCGCCCATAACCGTAACTCGAGTATTTTCGCCGTAAGTGGTGTTGTCCTTGCCAGTTCCTCTGCCAAAAGAGACTTGAAACTTTTTAATTAAGTAGAGCGTTGTCACACTTTGATGTCAATCGTGTTTCATATGTGGATTTTATAAAATAGCCTGCACGACTTTTTAGATGTGTATAAAAGGCTAGGTTATGAACACAAATCAGACAAAATGGTTACCGCTTGGTATCTTCGCAGTCAGTCTGTCTTCACCGTCTGTATTGGCAGACATTAAAACTAAAATCATAAACGGTGAAGAGGTTACACAAGGCAATTGGCCATTTATGGTGGCGCTGGTTTCGAAAAATATGGACGCTTATAAAGGCCACTTTTGCGGCGCAAGTTTTATTGGTGACCGATATGTACTCACCGCTGCACATTGTATTGAAGCGAAAAGTCATGAAGACGTAGAAGTGGTGATTGGCGTATCGGATCTGTCCTCCCCAGATACCGCGAAACATCGCTACGCTATCGAGCAAATATATGCCCATGAGAGTTACAGCAAAGAGCCTATCAGCAATGATATCGCGATTATTGAACTTGCTCAGGCTCCGTCGGAGTCTAAAGTGACTCTCGTTGATGGTTATGCTCGCGGAAATCTGGCAGTAGGTCAGGTACTCACGGTAATGGGCTGGGGAGATCAGAACCCGTCAGAAGAAGAAATCTCCCAGACCAGTGAGTTACATAAAGTCAACGTACCTCTTGTTGACCAGGACCAGTGTACTCAAGTCCCTCATGATGGTTATGCTGAGATCGGCGATGATGCTTTCTGCGCAGGTTATAAAGAAGGTGGGCGAGATGCTTGCAGTGGCGATAGCGGCGGTCCGTTAATGCTCCCTAATAACGGAAAATATGAACAACTGGGTATTGTGAGTTGGGGGGAAGGGTGCGCGCAGCCCAACGCCTATGGGGTTTACACGAACGTGAGCCATTTTGAGGATTGGATCGAACAGCGAACAGTGGGTCTAAATTACCGTGCTAAAGAGGTACTGGGCGTCCGTTCTCTTGGTTTAATCTCACACACTTTTGAACTTACAAATAATTCAGATCAAGAGATTGAAATCTCAAAGGTTTCGCCACCATTCGTTCATAACTCGCCAACCACTAATAATATGAGTGCGAGCATTACCAATAACGACTGTCAGACACTTTCAGTTGGAGAACGCTGCGAGGTAAGTGTCAGTTACGACCTAGATTCAGTCGGTATGCATGAATTTGGCGTGCAAGTTCATACCAACTCGTTGCTAGCGACGTTTACGCCAAGAGCTTATGTTTTGGGGGCGAACGCAGCTCAGCGGGAGGTGAGTGACCTCGTCGATTTCCCGAATAGTGGTGTGTACAGCACTCAAAAGTGGACAACCATAGAAGCTTCAATTTCATCGCCGGTTATAGAGCACGACGGTTCAACGGCGTTGATTGTTGAAGGGATTCCCACTGGTACCGTATCGATGGATCTTTCAGTGTTTGCAGAAGAGGACCACGACATCTTAGAAATCTATATCAATGGTTTTCAAGTGGTTCAGGTTCCGGGTGAGATTTCGGGAAGAGTGGATTTACCGATGGTCAGAGACGCAGATAACAGCTTTATGATTATGTACAAGAAAGGTGGTCTGGGCGCTGCGGACAACGGTAAGGTAACCATAGAAAATATGACGTATACCGATGAGCTGATTACAAACGAACTCAATTTCACCCCAGCTCAAGAGGCGGAAGATTCAGAGTCGTCAGGCGGCACTATCGGCTGGCATTGGTTGATCGTTCTCTTAGTTGGATTGATTGCACGAAAACGTTCGTTAAATCACAAGAGCGATAGATAGACCTTTAGGCAACCGCGACAACGTGAAGCTCTATAGCCAAAACGTTTGAAAGCGATACAAACTATAAACGCTATACAAATTATAAAAGGTCCAAAGCGTTAAACTCACAAAGCCCGGCGTGCTCGCTGGGCTTTGTTATTTCTACTGATTAGCAAGGCGTTAGTTCTGTGGCGTGTTCAGTGTTTTGATTTGCTCGAAGATTTCTTCTGCTTCTGCGGTTAACAACGAGTACGTTTTAATATCACCGCGACGCTGTGCCTGCATGGCTTGCTCGCACAGCATAGAGTGACGCTTTTTGAGCTTTTTAACCGAATTGTTTTTGAAAAAAGAAAACATCCATAAATCCTCTAATTAAGACCTTTCTTTACTACGCATTGGCGTTGATTTTAGTTCATGCCCTTAGCTTTTGAGTTAGTACATTGCTGATAGTTAGGGCGAACTCGGTGAGCGGCTTTTCGGCTCTATTTAAGCTAGCTTTGGCCGGAAATGAGTCGGAATTTTGCCATACAAAAGCTTATCATTATTTATTCAGTGAATGTTCCGCTGATAAATATTAATGCTTGGCTATAAACTACGAAACATAGTAAGGCGATAATGAGGAAATTTTTTTGAGTTAAATGAAAATAACGCAATCACTTTATAAATAAAGGGGTTGCGAGCAATTGTTGTGATGTTGCAAGGATATTTCAAAGTGTTTCTTCTGTTACATATTGTAACATTAATGCGTTATCTGTATGGTTCACCCTCTCAAAAAGTAGACATTCACGCTCAAATTAAAGGAAGAACTATAATGATTTCTAATGATGCAGTAATCATGGGCATGTTAGCGGTGATACTTGGCGGTATCTTCATTACGGAAAGCAGCCAAAACAGCGCACTAAAAAAATTCTATTCGATCATTCCTGGTCTTTTGCTTTGCTACTTTGTTCCGTCACTACTAAACAGTTTCGGTATTATTGATGCGTCAAACTCTAAGCTGTACTTCGTAGCAAGCCGTTACTTGTTGCCAAGTGCACTGGTACTTCTGATCATTTCTGCTGACCTTCGCAAAATCATTGGCCTTGGCCCGAAAGCCGTCATCATGTTCTTAACCGGCACGGCGGGTATCATCATCGGTGGTCCATTGGCGATTCTTATTATAGACCAAGTCTCTCCGGATCTTGTGTCTGGCGATGTTTGGCGCGGTCTAACCACAGTCGCAGGCTCTTGGATTGGCGGCGGTGCTAACCAAGCGGCGATGAAAGAAGTATTCGAAGTGAACGACCAGCTATTCTCGGCGATGATCACTGTGGACGTTATCTGTGCCAACGTTTGGATGGCAATCTTGCTGATCATGGTTGGTCGTCAAAAGAAAGTCGACGCTTGGCTAAAAGCAGACACATCATCTATTGAAGAACTGAAAGAAACCGTTTCTAAGTATCAAGAAGAAAACGATCGTCCAACGACAACAACAGATTTGGTTAAAATTGCTGCGATTGCGTTTGGTTTAACGGGGCTGGCTCATTACTTCAGTGATATGATTGCGCCTTGGATTTCAACCAATGCCCCAGAACTGGCGAAATACAGCCTAACGTCAGGCTTCTTCTGGTTGATCGTATTGGTAACGACTTTTGCGCTGATTGCTTCTTGTTTTAAATCAACACGCAGCCTTGAGCATGGCGGTGCATCTAAAATCGGTTCAACCTTTATCTACATCCTTGTTGCGACCATTGGTATGCAAATGGACGTGACTGCAATCTTCGATAACCCAGGTTACTTCTTTATCGGCATCGTATGGCTAACCATCCATGCTGTACTGATGATTGCTGTTGCGAAACTCATTCGTGCGCCGTTGTTCTTTATGGCTGTAGGTAGCCAAGCGAACGTTGGCGGTGCGGCATCTGCTCCGGTTGTTGCGGCGGCATTCCACCCAGCACTTGCGCCAGTGGGCATTCTAATGGCCGTGCTAGGTTATGCACTTGGCACATACGGTGCTTACATTAGCGGTCTATTGATGCAGTTGGCGGCAGGGCAATAATCCTGTAGCGCTTTTCGCAGCGCATTGAGAACAAAGGCATTTTGCGAACGAAAGGTACATTAGTTACAAAGGTACATTAGGAGCCAAAGTGCATTGGAAAAAAGTCCGATATGGCAACGACCATGTCGGACTTTTTTATTTTTAAAAGCATAGGTACATAACCGTACTCAAGCATGAGATTTCGCTCATCTCTGGTGTATTTATTCAAGTTTTGTTGGCTCTGTTTCTATGATTTATTTCTGAATTTTATAGGGAGGGCTCTGATAAATAACGACATTTTTCAATCTAAAATGCATTTATAAAACTAATCAACAATTTAGATAAAATTATATAAAGTTTGTTGAGTTGGTTTTAATTATTCGTAGAATCTCGGCCAATTAAAAATTGGAGCTCAACATGAATAAAACCTTATTACTTGTACCGACATTATTATTTAGCGCTTATTCTAACGCCGACAGCTCTTTGTCTCTTGGTATTGGTGCGCTTTATTCTCCTTCTCCATATATTGGAATGGATACGCAGTTTACACCTTTACCTTCGATTGTTTATCGAGATAAGCACGTGAGCGTTGAGGGTACAACAGCAAGTTACAGCTTTAATGGCCGAGGCGCACCGATTGAGTACTTTGCGAAAGTGGGCTTCGATCCTAGGATTATGCGACCTTCGGATTCGAGTGATGTGGACATGCAGAAGCTAGACAAGCGTAAGACATCCTTCATGGGGGGAGCAGGGGTGAGATTCAACTTTCCCGGAACCACCGCGTTTCTAGAAAGCACGATCGCAACCGACATCAGTGGAGTTCATAATGGTCATTACGGAGAGATCAAAGCGGCCTATCCGATAAGAATGGGTGCGTTTGGTATCACGCCTTCAATCGGTTATCAAATAAACAGCGCAGATCTTAATAATCATCTTTACGGTGTATCTCGTGAAGAGGCGAGTCGTACTCGATTTGATGAATATTCCATGGACTATGAGGGTGATTACTTCATTGGCTTGAATGGCTATATGTTCTTAACCAAAAAAATCAGTATTTCAGGTAGCGTTCGCTACGTGAGCCTTGAAGATGATTTGAAAAAAAGCCCAATCCTTTCAGAAACAGATAGCATGACCGCATATTTGTCGCTCAATTACACCTTTTTCTAAATAGCCTTTTTCTGTCAAATAGAAATATAAGCCGGCACACTGTGTCGGCTGTTTAATATATTTGGGATACTTGTATTTTTCTTATCTTTATTATTCGATATTTTTAAATGCCAAGGTTGGTATTGCCTCAACCCTTGCTATTCATTTGCTTGCTTTCTAAGGTGCTCGATAAATACGGGTACCTTCTTCGCTAAATGTTTTCGCGACGCGTAAAAGGCATATAGCACCAAATCTTCGGGCTCGTATTCCAGTTCGATCATTTCTAGCTCACCAGAATCGATTTCTTGATGGCAAAAGCCAGTGGGCAGTATTGCGAACCCAAGTCCAGCCAGCGCCCCCGTTTTAGCGAACTGTCCGCTGTTGACCTTAAATGATGACGCCACTCTTTGAGTTGTCAAGGAGCCATCTGTTGTTTTGAAAACCCACGGTGTACCTTTCAAGGCGGTAAAGCTACTGATGCAAGGGACGTGTTTTAAATCGGTAGCCTGAAACGGCTTTTGGCAAGTTTGTAGTAGTTTAGGTGATGCCACAACAACACTTGGCCAGCGCTTAATTTCTTTGGCAACCCAATTGCTGTCTTCTAACTTCCCTCGATGAAAACTTAAGATCACGTCAAACCCGTCCAGCAAGTCCTCTTTCGGGCTCAGGTTGGTCTCGCAATTTAATGTAATCGAAGGATGTTGAGCACAAAACGAGACAACAGCTTTAGCCAGTTCTGGTGAATCAGGCATCAGGATATTGAGCTGCCCCATGACTTCGTGCGAGTGCTGAGTGACCTCTTCAAGCGCGTTATTGAGTTTGTCGAACAATGGTTGCGTACGCAGGTAGAGTTGCTCTCCGGCTTCGGTAGCGCAAATACGTCTTGTGGTTCTATCAAATAATCGCACATCAAGTTGCTCTTCGAGTAGAGCAATGTGACGGCTGATATTAGATGTCGGTAAACACAAGAACTCCGCGGCTCGTTTAAAGCTGTTGTTCTCGTAAACACCGTGGAAACTCTTAAGCCATTGCGGGTCGATCTTATCAAGCATCTCAGTTAATCCCATTTTGTTGGATTATAAAGCCAATTAAACCCACTTTATTACCTAAATTAGGTTTATACAATGCTCGTCAACGTCGTTTCTGGATAAAGGTTCCTTATGAGTTGGTTAGAAAAGTTATTAGATAAAAACAACATTATTAACACGCGTAAAGCATCGATCCCCGAAGGCGTTTGGACCAAGTGCCCGTCTTGTGAACAAGTGTTGTATCGAATAGCGCTAAAAGAAAACTTGGAAGTGTGCCCTAAATGCAACCATCATATGCGAATGACTGCGCGCCATCGATTGGACAGCTTTTTGGATAATGAGAAGCGAAGCGAGATTGCCTGCGAGTATGAGCCGAAAGATGTGCTCAACTTTAAAGACAAGAAACGCTACAAAGAACGGATCGCCCTTGCTCAAAAAAGCACAGGAGAGAAAGATGCACTGGTTGCGATGAAAGGCGAGCTATTAGGGTTACCCATCGTTGCTTGCGCATTTGAGTTTTCTTTTATGGCCGGCTCAATGGGTTCGGTGGTAGGTGCAAAGTTTGTTGAGGCCGTCGATATTGCCATCGAAGAAAATCGCGGCTTAGTCTGCTTTTCTGCCTGTGGCGGTGCAAGGATGCAAGAGTCTTTGATGGCATTGATGCAAATGGCCAAAACCAGTGCGGCGTTGGATCATTTATCCCGTGCGGGCTTGCCCTATATTTCGGTGTTGACTGATCAAACGTTTGGTGGCGTATCTGCAAGCATCGCAATGCTGGGAGACATCAATATCGGTGAACCAGAGGCAAGAATTGGGTTTGCAGGGCGTCGCGTAATCGAACAAACCGTGCGAGAAAAACTGCCGGATGGTTTCCAACAAAGTGAGTTCCTTCTGGAGCATGGCGCATTAGATATGATTGTCGAGAGACGTGATATGCGAAGAAAGATAGGTGGGTTAATCGCAAAGCTGACCAACAAAAGTATTCGACCTGAAGCAGAGTAAGTTGCTGTTGCGTATTTCATTAGCGAAAGGCCAAGACGGAGGCTTTTCGTTAAGCTATCTACGGGGTTCTTTTCTTATTTACTTAGCCAACGCTTTTCCCTGTTTGATCGCTGCAATCAAGGCTTTACGTGCTTGAGCTTCTGTTATCGGCGTCTCACGCTTGCTAATGTCCATCAGCAAAAATGATGTCTTGTTGTCTTTATTGTCTTGTACTCCTTTTTCTATGACCGCTAAGTTGGCATACGTCGATTCAAGTACACACGCTCCAATCGCCACGCTGCCCGCTGGGAGTTGACGTTCAGACACCTGTTTTGCCGCAGCAGCAGTGCCTTCAGGTACAGCAAGCTCTTTGGCTTTGGTCTGCTTTGTTTTCCATAAATTGATTTGTTTTAACGCAGCGGGGTGAGAAGCAATTAATGTGATTGGATGCTTAGTTTTCACATCTTCGGTGTTCATTAACACACACATTTCGATTGGTGTTGTGATAAAATCTTTCAAATCGACAGGTTTGTATTGCTGAAAGGCCTCCACTGTCGCCTGTACTAGACGCCCATCAATGGTTGAGTTTTCTACGGCGCTAAAGGCCAGTCCGCCGCGTTCGTTTGCCATTTTAAAGGTATTTGTCGGTGTGCCTGCAAAATCTACAGGCGCTTTGAGTTCTGGATGCTGGGTAAATAACTGAGTGATAGCGGCGTCATTAAAACTTCCTTTAGATGCTTGCACGTAGACCGGCTGTTCTGCGTGTACCAAAGGGCTGATGCCCAACGTCGCTGCTAACGCAGTGCCCAGTATTCCTTTACTCATGGTTTTTATCTGCATTTGTTCTCCTTGGCAGTAAGATTTTTCAACGATTAAGACATCAATGTAACACAATAATGCGAGTGACTTTCGGTCGGGTTGGGTTGCCATTCTCTCTATAACTAACTGATTAAGCATTGATATTATCAATTGATGTCGGCATCATTGGAGGTTCAGCGCAAAGGTGTAACATAGTTGAATGGTATGTTGGTGACTATCTACTCAATGTTAGCGATAAAAAGATAAAGAGGTTTAAAAGATAGAGAGGTTTTTTCAATCGTTTACTTGGCAATAACGCATAAACTTACCAATATGCGAGCTTACTAACATGCCATGCGTGACACTTAATGTATTCTTAACTGAAGCGAAGAAGAGGATTTATCAATGTCAAAAAGCTCCAAGCTTCACAATGAAGACAAACTGGTTAAGAAGGCACTAGAGATTGGTGGGAAGATGGCGAAACTACAAGGTTTTGACCTTCCTCAGTCACCACAGCCTGTAAGAGTAAAAGCGATTTATCTATTCTTGGTCGATGCAAAACAGATCACACCACTACCGGAAAGCAAGCTAGACGGTGCAAGCATCAAACACCGACTGGCAGTATGGATACACAGTGCGTTGCCAGATAACGACCCTCTAAAGTAAAAAACTCAAGAAGTCGCATCGGTAAATAACAACAAGGCGAGCCAAATGCTTCGCCTTGTTTGATCTTGGTAAACGTACTGATCTTCTCGCGTTTTGGTATTATTGACTTACAAAACAGAATCAAAATCGCTAAAGATAATGCCTGAGAAGCGCTACAATGCACGTGTTGCAAGAGCACAACCAAGAATACTCATTCACAGAAACCTTAAAGTAACCATACATGTCTAAAGATTTCGAATTCACCACAGAATACATACTCGACAAGCCTTTTTTTGCAGAGTGCTATGACCAAACTAGCCAGCCACCTAAGTTCCCACAGGCGTATTTGAAAGGATTACTCTTTCTCATTTTTGGTGTGGTTTTATTAGAGTTCGAACTGCTACCCAATGGTTATGTCGGTTGGTTCTTTATCGTATTGAGTGTGATTGAAGCATGCAGCGTTTACTTCAAAAGGACTTGGTGGCTGTGGCGTCAGACCATCAGCTCAAGCCGTGGCAGCAAAGTGGTATTTGAAGTGAATGCGGATGGCGTACGCTACAAAAGCGGTAAAGTTGATCGCAGACTCGCTTGGAAAGAAATCGACCAACTTGAACAAACCGATTTGGGCTTCATTCTTCATCTTGGTAAACAACGCCAATACATCAGCAAATCTTGCTTAAACGAAGAAGTCATTTCGTTTATGGCAGTGCAGCACGCCGCATCTAAAGCGAACTAATCAACTAGCTTGAAATTGAAAAGGCGAACCATGTGGTTCGCCTTTTTTGATTTTCATTCTTTGTCTGTGGGACAGTGCTTATAAGAAAAATCAGAGTTAGAAATCAAGCTCGTAACTTAAGCTGAATGTGCGGCCACGACCAGAGAAGTAGTAAGAGCTGTTATTACGAATTTGGCTGAAGTAGTTGATGTATTGCTCATCCATTACGTTTTCAATACCAAAAGCGATACGGCCTTTATCACGCATGTCGTAATGCGTACTGAAATCAACCAGCCCGTAGCCATCAAAGTTTTGCTCTGCGCCAACATTGTTTGCACTTTTCTTGCTGTCGAATAGGTAGTTGTATTGAATTCGGCTCGCTAGCACATCAGAGAAATTATGGTTAACGGCAAGCAGTAGGCGATCTGGTGTCAGGTTTTTTAGATCCATGTCAGAGTCAACACTGCCATTGCCTGTAGTATCGACTTCACCTTCAACGTGCGCGTACATAGCACTCAGCTTAGTTGAGTCGAGCACTTGGTAGGTTGAGGTCAGTTCGTAACCCATGATGTCGGTACGTTGGCGTTCTACGTCGTAGGTACCATTGTTGTTGAGTGCTAGGTTAGCGCCATCTTTTGCAATAGACATGTAGGTGCTTGCGCTAACAAACAACTTGTCTCCGCGATAGGTTAGGCCTAGCTCATAGTTGTCTGTTACAACCGGTTCTACAGCTGGCATTGTATTGAAATCAATTGGCGTACCGTTTTGGCCCGGGTTTGCATCACCAACCCAGTTACCACGTAGGATACGACCAATATCTGGCAGGCCAAACCCTTGGTTGAAGCTAGCAAACGTGCTGAATTCATCCGTAAAAGTATAAACGGCGCCTACGTTGAATACCGCTTTTGAAGAGTCCTGTGTGCCACCAATGATCTCAGAGTTGTGTCCATCGACACCGTAGCCATAAATAGTTTGACCATCGCTTACTTTTACTCGGATGCTTTCATAGCGAACGCCGGTCGATAGGCGAAGCGCATCCGTCACTAGGAAGTCACCCTGGACAAATGGCGCTAGGCTGTAATATTCCATAAGAGGCGTCACATTCAAGCCTGACTGGTCGAGTGTTTGTTCCGTTTGATCATGTAGGCCATCTAAGCCAAATACCCAAGTATCATCGAGGTCGAGCAAGTTATAGGTTTCGTAACCGACTTTAAAGCCAGTCTTTTGAGAAGAGATAGCGCCTTGGTCGTTAACTTTGGTTTCGGTTGGATACCACGTTGCTTCACCAAACACCGCATCGTAGTTTTGGTAGAACATCTGAGCGGTAAGCATACCATTGCCCAGATCGTAGTTCGTGTATTGTAGGTTGAATAACTGAGCTTCATTGCTCACTGGTTCACCTGAAGGAGAGCCCGGCTCTACAGTCCCAGGAATTCCATTCTCGAAATCACCTTTGACACCTTTATAGTTACCATTGGCCTCGATCGTATAGGTGTTAGCCATCAATTCGATACGCTGATTACCGTCATCAAAGTTGTAGCCACCTTTAAAGAAAATGTCCGTCGCTGTGCTGTCTTGCGTTTCACCCTGAATGTCGTTCATGCCAATAGGGTTACCATTACCATCGTAGTAAAGGCCTTGTTGATCCCAAGAACCACCAAAGAACAGGTCAAATTCGTCATCGTACTTACTGACGTTGTAGAAAACTTTTCCGCCAGTGCTGTCGTTATCGAAACTTGAAGTCACACGAGTACCAACCGTTTGTTTCCAATCATCACCCGGTTTTGCACCTTTCGTGATGTAGTTGATGATACCGCCTGTAGCTCCCATACCTTGAACCGCACTTGCACCATTCACGACCTCGATTCGTTCAACCATTGATGGATCAATCGTATAGCCGTAACGGTTGCCGTTTCGAAGAGGGTTCACTTGAGGTACACCATCAATCATGATGAGCGCTTGGCGACCACGCAGGTTTTCGCCTTGGTTAGACATCTTTTGGCGACTTGGTGTAATACCCGGAACCAAGGTAGCAAGAATGCTGGTCAGGTCGTCAGAGATGATAGATTGTTCTTCAATATCCTCAGCGTCGATGACGGTTACCGCACCTGCAATTTTATCTGGTGTTTGGGTATAACGGGTCGCTGTTACCACCATGGTTTCCATCTCTTGTACGCCTTCGTTTTGCGTATCTGTCTCAGCGTGTGCACTCGCGATTGAAAGTGCTAATACTGAAAGAGTGAAAGGAAGTTTACTCATTTTAATATCCTGTCTTGAGTATTTAAATTAAGGCTATGTCGATTGTTTTTATAGGTTTATACACATAGGTTTGTTTGAAACGGGGTCATTCATGATCATTGCATCAAGATCGAAAACATCCTTGAGCAACGATTGAGTGAATATCTCTTCAGGTGCACCTTGATGGGTAACTTGCCCCTTCTTAAGTACCACCAAGTGATCGCAGTAACGGCAGGCTTGGTTCAAATCATGAAGTACGACAATCACGGTTTTTCCTGCCGCATTTAGCTTTTGAATCAACTTCATCAGCTCTACTTGGTGAGATAAATCGAGGTAAGTGGTCGGTTCATCAAGCATGACAATTGGTGTGTCTTGTGCCAAAACCATCGCTATCCAAACACGTTGGCGCTGACCGCCGGATAGAGCATCTACCTTCTTATCGACCAATTCCTCTATCTGTGTTGCGGCAATGGCTTTGTCTACTTTTTCGTGGTCGTCTTGAGTCAAACGCCCCCAGTAGGATAAATAGGGTGAGCGACCGTATTCAACGAGTCTTCTCACCGTAATATCTTCTGGCATTGTCAACACTTGTGGCAGCAATGAAATGTATCGAGACAGCTCTTTGTCGGCGTAATCTTTAATCGACTTATCGTAGACAGTGAGTGAGCCATCAAATTGTTTGTTGATGCGACATAAGGTTTTAAGCAACGTCGACTTACCACTTCCGTTGGGACCAATTAATGCTGTGATCTTTCCTTCTGGAATGTCGAGATCGAGGTTATGAATAATGTTTTCTTTGCCATAAGAAACAGACAGCTGATGTGTTTTAAGCATTATTTCCAACCTTTATAGCGTTGAAGTAAGAAGATGAAGTAAGGTGCACCAATGAGCGAAGTCAGTACTCCAGCCGGAAGTTCAAGTGGGGGAGCAATACCACGAGCGGCGGCGTCTGCGACAACCACAAGTAAAGCCCCAATCACACCAGACATAGGGAGCAAGTACTTGTGATTGTGTCCAAACAATAAGCGAGCTAAATGAGGAGATAGCAAGCCCACGAAGCTGATCGTCCCACATACTGCAACGCTAATACTGGCAAGGAGAACGGAAAGAACCAATGCGATAAAGCGTGTGCGCTCTGGTTGAGCACCTATTGTGGTGGCGGCTTCTTCCCCAAGCCCCATTAAGTCGAGTTTCCAAGCCAGTCGCAACGCAAGAGGCAGTAAGATGGCCAGTGATATCCAAATCAATGGCACTTGTGACCAGTTACGCCCCCATAAGCTTCCGGTTAACCAGACCATTGCCGTATTAATTTCTACCGGGTTAACAATCAGCAGAAAATCGATACCGCTAGAAATGAAGGTGCTGATTGCAATGCCAATCAATGCGAGCCTTGCTGGGGTGGGGTTGTATTTATAGCTGATACCAATAATACCAAGCGCGGCGGTAACTCCTCCGGAAATGGCAACAGAGGCAAGCAACGGCAATGATGCGTCTGGCACATAAACAAGCAGCAAGGTTGCAGCAAAACCAGTACCCGCGCTGATACCCATTAAATCTGGTGAGGCGAGAGGGTTTCTCAAGACTCCTTGGATCAATGCTCCAGAAAGCCCGAGTCCAGCACCAACGCCAATCGCTAAGATAAAACGTGGCAGTCGGTATTGATTAATAATGAAATCGAAGTCACCACCGTGAAGTAATGTAGTTACCACGTCACTTAAGGAAAGGGAGACACTACCGACGAATAAGCTGCCTATCGCACAAGCAATTAATAAAATGGTTAACGTAATTGCTTTTGTTTTGTTCATGACACTTTGCTCCTAACGGCCAGTGCAATGAAGAATGGCGAACCAATCAATGCAGTAATAACCCCGACTGGCGTTTCTGCTGGGAACGCGACCATGCGTGAAATAACGTCAGACCACACCAAAAGGCTTGCGCCAAGCATCGCGGTGACAGGCAGCAAAATAAAGTGATTGGTGCCAACAAGCTTACGGGCGATATGAGGAACAAGTAGGCCAACAAAAGCGATAGGTCCCGCGATAGCGACACTCGATGTGGTTAGCAACAGCACGGAAATACAAGCAATAACACGTGTACGGTTGAGGTTCACACCAAGTCCGGTCGCAATATCGTCGCCAAGAGTCAGCAAGTTAAGATTACGAGCAAGTGATATGGTCAAAACGATTCCAACCAAGCTCACAGGCCAAAATTGTGCCCAGTCTTCCCAAGTGATGTTCGCGATCGACCCAGCCAGCCAGTTCAAAACGCTATAGGCCATATCATCGGCTAGGATCAATGCACTTCTCGTAATACCAACTAACAGGGCGTTAACCGCAATGCCGGCCAATACCAACTTAATTGGATGTGACTTACCAGCAAAGAAACCACCTAAAGAAAGTACGAGCAGTCCGCTTACCGCGCCACCAAGCAGTGCATTAACGGAAAGTGGTAATTCGGGCAAGAAAACCAAATTCATGGAAGAGATAGCGATAAAACAAGATGCCCCGGCGTTTATCCCCAAAATGCTTGGAGACGCCAGCGGATTGGCTGTTAGCCCTTGCATAAGAAGCCCGGCAATCGCGAGATTGATACCAATCAGGATAGAGGCCAGTACACGGGGTGCTCTCAACGATGAGAGAATCTGATGTTTTATATTTGCTTCATCAAAGCTAAACCAGAACCCAAATAAGTCGTGGATCTTAAGCTCAAAAGAGGAGTAGCTGATCATAGATGCAACCGTCCCCAAACTGAGTGCTAAAAAAACAACGAAACAGCCAAATAGCGCTTTTCTACTTTGCATAACATTAATAAAAGACATCTATTTGTTAAGTAATTCAGAAAGATCTTGTGCGATTTGTTCGGCAGCATGCATACCTCGGTTAAGAGACCAAGCTTGTGGCGAAACATTCACAACCTGTTGGCGCTTGCGTGCGTTAAGGAGATTGAAAAGGGGGCTCTGTTTCCATGTGTCTGCGATGGTTTTCTCACTGTATGGCCCAATCAAAAGCCAGTCCGGGTTGGTTTTAAGTAGCTGTTCTAAACTCACTTCAACGTAAGCGCGCTCTTTCTCATTTGGAATTGGGCTCTGGATACCTAGGCAAGTTAACACGCTTCCCGCGTACGATTTTGGGCCATGTAGCCACATGCCTTTCTCTGTTGCAACCGCGAACTGCATAGTGTCGGAGCTCGCAAACTTCGTCTTGAATTCAGCCATCACCTTTTTGTGTTGCTCAATGCGCGACTTCATCTCTTGTTCCTTGTTTAGAACAATACCGATTTTCATTGCGGCATCTAGGTTCTGTTCATAGTTCTCACCACGGCTTTTCAGAAGCAGTGTTGGGGCAATCTTAGACAGAGCGTCATAGGCAGACGAATGTCGTTGAACATCGGCAATGATAAGGTCAGGCTTCAATTGAGAGATAACTTCTAGGCTTGGCTGGGGGCGCATACCAACAGAAGTCCAAGGTGCCACTTGGTCTCGAATCGATTTAAGAATTCGGTTTACATCTTTATCATCCGCAACGCCAACAGGAGAAACTCCGACAGAGGCTAGGGCATCGACAAAAGAATACTCCAAAGCAACGACGCGTTGAGGTGTCCCTGTGATCGTGAACGTTCCTCTTTCATCTGTGACCGAACGTTCATTAGTCGCGAAAGATCCAAATGAGGTGAGAGTACACAGCACCAATGCGATTGCTCTATGGATAAGGCCCATTTAACTATTCCGTTATGAAGTTTTGATTTGTAAGGAAGTGTGTCCATACAGGAAGAAGTTGCGAATGTTAGTGCAACTGAGAAGTAATATCAATAATAACTGATGTGATTATTATTAAAGGCTGGTGGGGTTTTATTGAGGGTTATTTTTTTGGTAAATATGTGGCTGGTTTTTATGTATTTAGTGAATGTTAAATGTTAGTTCTGACGATGAACCATTCGCCACATATGACCGAGCCTGATGTGAATTTGGCTCTTTGAAGGATAATCGAAACTGACTTGCTGGAAGTTACGGTAAGTTGCTACGAGTGAGAGCGATATCCTAATTTATGACGTTTTCTCCCAATTCAAAAAAATCGCATGTTCCGAAGAAGCATGCGATTTTTATGTGGAGCTTAACTGCCCGTAGAGCTAGATAGCCAGATAGCCAGATAGCCTTACAGCTTCAAGCTAGTGTCATTGACAGAGATAACACGTTTTACCGGCTCTGAGCCATCATAAAACCAAATCTCGACCAGCAAGTCTTTTTGGCTGTCAGATATATTAAAGTCGAAATCCACTTTCCCACTGGCTAATGGAACAGAAACCATTTTACTTGCGTAATGAGCTCGGTAGTTACCAGCGTTGTCTTCGCTAAATTGCTTGTACAAACTCAGCTGTGCTCGTTGTGTCGAAAAGCCGCTGATATCCACACTCAGTGTACCCGGTTTTACTGGGTTGTAGTCAAAGCCCTCTGGGACAACTAAGTCCCGCGCTGTTGTCGGATCATCTGGCTCATCTGGTTCAACAATGGTAACAGGGGGCGGAGTAGAGCTGTCGTCATCGCTGCTTCCACCGCCAGAGCCATCACCGCCTCCACAGGCGGTGAGCGCGAGTAGGATAAACCCCATAAGAATTGCAATTATATATTTCATCGTATCCTCTCCCTATGGCAGATCGTAAGTTTTGTCAGTGGCAGGTGATTGATGCCAGTTTTGGTTTGTTGTGCCGCCGGATTCTGCCCAATCTTGGAACTCAGGGTAGGCTTCAACAATATCAACGCGCTCCAGTGGCCATTCCCAATCTTCAACGATGAGCAGTGCCCAAGGTAGGTAGGTAGCGGTTTTAAAGTAGTTGTTGGAGCCATTCAAGCTAGCATCGACACCGATACCGTATAAACTCGTATCGAATTGTTCCGTAGGAGCTTGGCCTGGCAGGTGGATCTCCAATGTTCGTCCAGGTTGGAACGGAAGCCCTTCACCATGATAAGTATTTGGTGTGGCGAATATGAACGGGTCATACGGCATGTTGGCAATGGCAGAGCGATCGGAGCCTTCGGTAAAGTAGATATCGAGAGAAAAGTTCAGCAGCGAAGCGCCAGTGTCACAACCCGATTCAGTTCTGAAGTAAGTACAACCGCCGCTTGGACTAGCGTGTACACTCATATCTTCACCGATAATGAATATGGCTTCATCGGAGATAGATTCAAGGCCACTCGAAGCTTGTTCAACACCGTCGAATTTGAGCGTTGTTAACGCCGTTTCAATGCTGCTTCGTGCGACGCCAGGTAGTCGGATCGCGAAGCCGTTTTGATAACTAGCACCGTAAGCCACTAACTTACCAGAAATACTGATGATTTCGACATGTCCTGCGAGGGTGGTCTCTGTTATTTGAAGGTCGACGACCACGTCATTCATATCGTAATCAGCCGTATATGGCCAGTTGTCTTCAAACGCGACGGAAGCATAAGAGTCAACAGTTGGGAAATGCTCGACCGAGTACCCGTTACCTGTAATGGTAATAGGGTGGTCTTCCACTTCACCAGACGTTGAACCACCGGTGTAGCTTAGGCCTGTCTGTTGACTGAATCGGAAACGGCTCCAGCTTGACCCCGCAGTGGCCGCGTCAGACACAATAAATGGCAGCGTGTTACTACCAGCGGAGAGAAGTTCATCAGTAAAGACTTGCTCACCCGCATCAGCAAAGTCGCCATCTCGGTTCCAGTCAAACCATGCAGACAAATAGCCAGAAGTGGAGGCGGTGACTTCAATCACCGAGCTTAAACCTGGGTCGAGTGCCGCCACGAAGCCAACCCCTTCTTCATCGGCAGTGTCGACAGCATTGTCATCCGCTTGCCCATCAGAATCACCATCAGGGGCAACGCTACCCAAGTAGGTAGAACCGTCTATTTCGTGGCGAGGACCGTTTGACGCCAATGTCGTGCTGTAGGTATTTGGAGCATCGCCAAAGTCAATTGTAGAGTTTTTTGGTACAGCAGATGCGCTCGCACATCGTGCGCCGTCATTCTGGCCAGAAGCGGGTCCATTTGCAAAGAACACTCCGTTTACATTGGTGATGTTCGATGGATCGGTTAGATCGATTCTATAAATGTTGCCTGTACTATTACTAGCGGCGTACAGATATCCCTCGCCGTCAAAATACAGAGCGCCATATCCGTCTCCACCGATACCAGTGTTGCCTCTATCGATTCTACTGCCGTCTGAGCGGCTGTACTCGTATAAAATCCCCGTACTATTATCGACACCATACATCTTTCCGTTTAAAGGGTGAATGGCGATATCAGAGTGATTTGCTTTGTTAGTCGAATAGGATTTGACGGTTTGAATACTCAGGCTGGCTGAAGAGTTTGATGCCAAAGGGGCGAGGTTAATCTTGAATATACCTTTCGACTTGTTGTAGAAATAAAGGTAGTCATCGTATACGTCACCTGCAATAAAACCGTAACTGGGTAAGTTTGACACGGACACAACTTCGGCCTGGAAATCACTCCCCATTCTCAATACTCTCTGGTTCTCGGAATCATAGCCGTAAAGATAACCATCGTTCTCACTAAAACCCGCAGCATTAAAGCCGGACTGACCTAAGCCGATGGAGGTCACTTCTAAATTGTAGGTGCCGGTTACTAAGTCGACAGAGTATACCGATGCTGGCTTCCCTTGGATTAAGTAGGCATCACTGGGGCATTCACTAAACGGCCCTGCGAAGCTATGTGTACTTATCGCAATCCCCGTTGCTAGGAGAAATAAACGTTTCATAAGAAGTCCCTTTTGAATTAGGTAAAGATGCATATAAAACTTTTATGCCATTTATTATGCCTTGTTTGTTAAGTGTTTTTTTCTAAGCATTCCTGACGTTTTCATTATGAGAGTCAAAAAGGTTGGAAAATGTGTACGATTTTGAAAAGTGGAGTCATGAAGTTAAAAGCAAGCTCTGTATTTTGAAGAGATTGTCATTAGAGTGCTTGGTTCAAACCTCTCTGAATGGTCAGTAGATCATTAAAACTATTTCACAGTCACCTTCTAGCATTCAAAAAAAATCGCATGTTCCGAAGAAGCATGCGATTTTTTAAGTGGTGCTTAGTTACCCGTAGAGCTAGATAGCCTTACAGCTTCAAGCTAGTGTCATTGACAGAGATAACACGTTTTACCGGCTCTGAGCCATCATAAAACCAAATCTCGACCAGCAAGTCTTTTTGGTTGTCAGATACATTAAAGTCGAAATCCACTTTCCCACTGGCTAATGGAACAGAAACCACTTTACTTGCGTAATGAGCTCGGTAGTTACCAGCGTTGTCTTCGCTAAATTGCTTGTACAAACTCAGCTGTGCTCGTTGTGTCGAAAAGCCGCTAATATCCACACTCAGTGTACCCGGTTTTACTGGGTTGTAGTCAAAGCCCTCTGGGACAACTAAGTCCTGCGCTGTTGTCGGATCATCTGGCTCATCTGGTTCAACAATGGTAACAGGGGGCGGAGTAGAGCTGTCATCATCGTTGCTTCCACCGCCAGAGCCATCACCGCCCCCACAGGCGGCGAGCGCGAGTAGGATAACCCCAATAAGAATTGCAATTATATATTTCATCGTATCCTCTCCCTATGGCAGATCGTAAGTTTTGTCAGTGGCAGGTGATTGATGCCAGTTTTGGTTTGTTGTGCCGCCGGATTCTGCCCAATCTTGGAACTCAGGGTAGGCTTCGACAATATCAACGCGCTCCAGTGGCCATTCCCAATCTTCAACGATGAGCAGTGCCCAAGGCAGGTAGGTAGCGGTTTTAAAGTAGTTGTTGGAGCCATTCAAGCTAGCATCGACGCCGATACCGTATAAACTCGTATCGAATTGTTCCGTAGGAGCTTGGCCTGGCAGGTGGATTTCCAATGTTCGTCCAGGTTGGAATGGAAGCCCTTCACCATGATAAGTATTTGGTGTGGCGAATATGAACGGGTCATACGGCATGTTGGCAATGGCAGAGCGATCGGAGCCTTCGGTAAAATAGATATCGAGAGAAAAGTTCAGCAGCGAAGCGCCAGTGTCACAACCCGATTCGGTTCTGAAGTAAGTACAACCGCCGCTTGGGCTGGCGTGTACACTCATATCTTCACCGATAATAAATATGGCTTCATCGGAGATAGATTCAAGGCCACTCGAAGCTTGTTCAACACCGTCGAATTTGAGCGTTGTTAAGGCCGTTTCAATGCTGCTTCGTGCGACGCCAGGTAGTCGGATCGCGAAGCCGTTTTGATAACTAGCACCGTAAGCAACCAACTTACCAGAAATACTGATGATTTCGACATGTCCTGCGAGGGTGGTCTCTGTTATTTGAAGGTCGACGACCACGTCATTCATATCGTAATCAGCCGTATATGGCCAGTTGTCTTCAAACGCGACCGAAGCATAAGAGTCAACACTCGGGAAGTGCTCGACCGAGTACCCGTTACCTGTAATGGTAATAGGGTGGTCTTCCACTTCACCAGACGTTGAACCACCCGTGTAGCTTAGGCCTGTCTGTTGACTGAATCGGAAACGGCTCCAGCTTGACCCTGCAGTGGCCGCGTCAGACACAATAAATGGCAGCGTGTTACTACCAGCAGAGAGAAGTTCATCAGTAAAGACTTGCTCACCCGCATCAGCAAAGTCACCATCTCGGTTCCAGTCAAACCATGCAGACAAATAGCCAGAAGTGGAAGCGGTGACTTCAATCACCGAGCTTAAACCCGGGTCGAGTGCCGCCACGAAGCCAACCCCTTCTTCATCGGCAGTGTCGACAGCATTGTCATCCGCTTGCCCGCCAACATCGCCATCAGGGGCAACGCTGCCCAAGTAGGTTGTACCATCAACTTCATGACGTGGGCCATTTGACGCCAATGTTGTGCTGTAGGTGTCTGGTGCATCACCAAAGTCGATAGGGTCATTTGGATCGATGATTGGCGCGTTAGCGCAGCGGGCACCATCGTTTTGATTGGATACTGGCCCATTAGAAACAAACTCTACAGCGGTTACAGTGCCCGCCGCGAGGCTTGCGGAAGACAAGTCGATTCTAAAAATTTTACCGTCGGAGTTGCGCGACAAATACAGATTAGCATCAACATCAAAGTAAGCAGCGCCGAACGACCCCGTCACACCGGTGTTGCCGACAAGAGTCGTTACGCCAGTGGTACGGTCGATACTGTAAAGTTTCCCTGTATTTGTATCTACTGCATATATATTGCCGTTATCTGGGTGAAAAGCAAAATCAGCAAAAGAAAGTGTTGCCGTAGAGTTTACTTGTACTAGTGAAAGTGCCGCGGTTGGGTCACTGTCGAGAGGTGCGAGATCAATTTTGTATATACCTTTGTTTCTTCTATACAGGTAGTACACATGATCATAGACGTCACCCACGAAAAAGTGATTCCCTGTTCCGAGCAGACCAGACACATTTAACACCTCCGCCTGGAAATCTTGCCCCATACGGACAACACGGTTCTCGGTCGTGTCGTAGCCGTAAAGATAGCGGTCGGTGAAATCAAACCCGACAGCATTAATGTTCCCTGGAATGCCAGTGTCTGTTTCCAGCAAAGTTGTAGAGCCAGTGACTAGATTAACCCCGTAAATCTGAGTCGGGGTAGATTGAAACAAAAATGCTTGGCTCGGGCAGGTGTCGAATGGCGTTGCGTATGCATTTACTCCTAAACAAATCGACCCCAGCAATAATGATATTCTTCTCATAGTCGTTCCCCTTAACAAGTTGCATATGATGTTATGAATAAATCGTGCCATTAATAACGCATTGAAAAAGTAGGATTTATTCAGGGAAGGGGTGTTTTTACAAATGTGAGTGTCAATTTGATTAGCAGTTTAAAATAGGGAGTAATTGAAAGGTAAATTGAAATTTTTAATCGCAATAACAGATTGGATGAAATCAGACGTATTGCGATTAATAGATTGATTTATTGGTAGTAAACTTCGAAGTCTCGAAATATTTTTTAGTGATTGGTTGGTTCTGGGTTACCTACGAAGCTTGAGTAATAGCCAGGGCTAAGTCTTATATCAGGGTCACTTGTTGCAATTCCCATCCAATGTCTAGAATAGCCAGGGACTTCTGCGTGAACATTCCAGTTATACCAACTGTCACCATTAACATCATTGTGAAACCCATATGATTGACAATCGGAAACATACTTATAGTAATCTGATGAGTCACTAGGGCGTGTTGATCT
>NZ_JAHGAH010000026.1:0-8817 GCF_030248475.1 Vibrio sp. D173a | reverse complement strand
ACTTGCTTGAAAAACAGCGTGACATGGTGTACACAAACATGTTTAGTGTGTCGCCACGAACTTGGGTGGTGTATTCACTAAATCCGAGCTCGGTGACCACTTGGTCGAGCCTATCGAGCAGATAGACATCGTTACCTTGAATGGTACTGCCTAGACCGATCTGTGGTAGTGGGTGACCTGTGAGTTGCAGAGAGATAAATATTGCAGGAATAGTGTAAGCCAAAATGAGTACGCAATATTGAGCAATCTGCGTGTAGGTAATGCCTTTCATACCGCCCATAACGGCGTACATGAATACGATACACATACCGATCAGTAGACCCGTTGAGTAATCCACTTCTAGGAAACGACCAAATGCCACGCCCACGCCTTTCATCTGACCGATAACGTAAGTCACTGATGCGATGATCAGACACACAACCGCTACGATACGCGCTGCGTTAGAGTAGAAACGCTCACCTACGAATTCTGGCACGGTAAACTTACCGAACTTACGTAGATATGGGGCAAGTAGAAGTGCAAGCAGTACGTAACCGCCTGTCCAGCCCATAAGGAATACTGAACCGCCGTAACCCATGAAGGCAATCAAGCCCGCCATAGAGATGAACGATGCTGCTGACATCCAGTCTGCTGCGGTCGCCATGCCGTTAGCGATCGGGTTGACACCGCCACCTGCTACATAGAATTCTTTGGTTGAGCCTGCACGAGCCCAAATTGCAATACCGATGTAGAGGACGAATGTCGCGCCAACCACTAGATAGGTAATAGTTTTCAAATCCATCTGAGTTACTCTTTACTCATCTACGCCGAATTCACGGTCGATTTGGCGCATCTTCCACGCGTAGTAGAAAATAATACCTAGGAAGGCATATATGGAGCCTTGCTGAGCAAACCAGAATCCGAGTTTGTATCCACCTAATTGAAATTGATTGAGTTCGTCGACAAATAAAATGCCGCAGCCGAAAGACACCACGAACCAGATGACCATCAGGGTAATCATGAGCTTCACGTTTTTGTCCCAGTAGGCTTTGGCTCTTTCTTCGCTTTCAAATGCTATTGCCGTCTCCTTACGAGTGGTATTTTTGTTAAAAAAATGTTTCAACATGAACATTAGCAAGGTGCTGGCAAGAACTCTTTTCAACTTTAGTCGGGACGCTAAAAAGCAAAAACGCCCATTTTTAGGGCGTTTGAAAGGAGGTGGAGATAAAAGTGTGATGTTAACTTGATGTTAAATTAGCCAAAGGTCTAAGAGTTTTATCAATTAACATAGAAATCTTTTATACCAAGCAGCAAATTATTCAGTGCCACGGCAGCAAGGATAAGTCCCATCACGCGGCTGATGATGGCTGCGCCAACGTTACCAATCACTTTTTGAATTGTGTTTGCACCTAGCAACAAGAAGAGGGTAACCAGAAGGACTGCCATCATGACGCCTGCGGTCATCGCCTGGTCGACAAAAGAGTAGCGGTTGTTATCGGTGAGCATCACGATGGCCATCATTGCTCCCGGTGATGCAATTGAAGGGATAGCAAGAGGGTAAACGGCTAAGTCAGCAAGATCAGAGTGGCTGACTTCTTCACCCAGCTTTTGTTCTTGTTCTGGTTTGCTCTCACCAAAGATCATCGACAGTGCAAACAGCAATAGCACTAAACCACCAGCAGCTTGAAAAGCGGGTAATGGGATTTGCATTGCTTCCAGTAACAACTGACCGGCAATAAGAAAGAACAGCAATACACCCATCGAAATGGCAATGGCTTTTAACGCGACGAGACGACGCTGTTTTGCCGTGAGGTGTTGAGTTTGTGATAGGTAAACGGGTACTGAACCAATCGGGTCGATGACAGCCCAGAGAACGACGAATTGAGTGACGAGAATACTTAGCAAAGTATGACCTCCCAGAGTTAGCGGTTTAACAGAGGGATGAAAAAGGCTGCGTGGTGCAGCCTTATTATTTTAACGTTTGTTGTTCTTTTTGCGTCATATAAATGTGAATTAGATATATTTACTAACACATTACTGCTCGGGTTCCATTTGCTGCAGTAGGATGACGGCTTGAGTTCGATTCTTCACGCCCAGTTTGCGGAAAATTGCCGTCATGTGCGCTTTGATGGTTGCTTCAGAGACATTGAGCTCGTAAGCGATTTGTTTGTTGAGCAAGCCATCAGAAAGCATGCCTAGCACCTTATATTGCTGAGGCGTCAGGGCTGCAATTTTCTCTGCCAAGTCATTACACGCCGCGTTATTGGTGATCAAGCCTTCTGGGAAGTATGGGTCGCCATTAAGAACTTGGTTGAGGGCATTGACCAGCTCACGCATGTCACTCGATTTTGGAATAAAGCCAAATGCACCGTGGCTTTTCACTTGTGTGACCACGCTTGACTCTTCGCTGGCAGATACCACCACCACGGGGATGTCTGGGTATTCAGCACGAAGGTGAATCAACCCCGACATGCCATTTGCGCCGGGCATTTTGAGATCCAATAACACCAAATCTGGCTCTTCTTCTTTTTCCAGCAACGCGAGTAGAGCATCCAGCGTATCCGCTTCGAGTAGGTTGGCACCACTCACTGCCATGTGTACCGATTGGAACAAGGCATTGCGGAACAGGGGGTGATCATCAGCGATGATAATGGTGTAGGTCGAATCCATGACGTTAAACACTTTTGACTATTTAGTTAATGGAATTATTGTCCACCTTTAAGAAGGTGGACAATATTTATCCGCTAAAAGTCTGAACTAAATCGACTTTTATTAGAAAAATTGCATATAAACGCAACTTTCGCGGTTTTATTGGAAGAACAAAAAACGCCAGTGAACAATCACTGGCGTTTGAATGATTCATAATCAGAATCGATTAATATGCTCTAAGAAAGGTTCGGCTTGCATAAAGCCCGTCAAACGAGCGTTTGAAACGTGCTCGCCATTGGCATCCCAGAACTCAATTGTTGGTAAACCAAGTACATTCATATGTTTAAGCAGCTCGATGTCCTGAATTTGGTTCTTGGTCACGTCCGCCTGCAGAAGAACGAAGTCTTGTAGTTTGGCTTCGACGCTTGGGTCATGGAAGGTGTACTTCTCAAACTCTTTACATGCCACACACCAGTCGGCGTAGAAATCCAGCATTACTGGTTTGCCAGCTTGCTTCGCTTGAGCAAGTGCAGCCTCAAGCTCTGCCACGTTAGCAATGCGAGTAAAGCTCACCGTTGCTTGTTGAGTTTGCGTAGTGGTGTTGCCACCAAACCAGTAATTCAACGCTGGTTGAGCAGAAGCAAACAGACCTAGTACTGCGATGATGCCCACAGCGCTTTGTTTCCAGCCGCCAAATTCTAGGCTGTTTTTGATGTGGTATAGCCAACCAAAAGCCGCGATACCTAGTGCTGACCACAATGCCGTTGCCCACATTTCTGGCATAATGCGCTCAAGTAAGAAGATAGGCGCAGCCAGCAGAATGAAGCCGAATAGGGTCTTAACGCGATCCATCCAGCCCCCTGCTTTTGGCAGAAGTTTGTTGCCGAATACAGCAACAAGAATCAGTGGAATACCCATACCCATTGCCAGTGCGTAAAGCGCGATACCACCCGTCAGCAAGTCACCACTTTGTGCAACGTAAAGTAGCGCACCAGACAGAGGTGCAGTGGTACATGGTGAGCACACCAGACCTGAAATCGCACCCATGGCGAATACGCCTGCGCTGCTTCCGCCTTGTTGTTTGTTGCTGAGGTTGTTTAACCACGTTTGCACGCCGCTTGGTAATTGCAGGTTATAAACGCCAAACATAGACAGTGCGAGTGCCACGAACAGCACACTCAAACCAATCAACACATAAGGGTGCTGCATCGCTGCTTGGAACTGCATGCCCGCAGAGGCGACGACAAGACCTAGTAGTGTGTAAGTCAGCGCCATGCCTTGCACATAAACAAACGACAAGCCTAGCGCGCGGCGCTGGCTTAGTTTGCCACTGCCAAGCACGATGCTAGTCAGGATCGGGTACATAGGCAGCACACATGGCGTAAATGCCAAGCCCACACCAAGTGCTAGGAACAATAATGGTGTCCACCAGTTATCTGCTAAGTTGGCGGCAAGGCTATCTTGCTGTGTTACTGGCGCCGATAATGTATTGCTAGACGTAGATGATTGCGCCGCTGGTGGCGTTACTGTTGGTGCTTGCTCTGCTTTTGGTGCAGTTGTCGCCGCTGTTGAATCTGAGTTCGATGAAGTAAACGCACTGATAGGTATCACGCGAGTTTCTGGTGGGTAACAGAAGCCTGCTTTGGCACAGCCTTGGTATTGCACCACCACGCGTGCACCGTCTTGCCAATCATGCATTGGCACGTTAACAAACAGTGGCTGGGTGTAGATATGCACATCACCAAAGAATTCATCTTTATGCGGCGTGCCTTCTTCCATTTGCAGTTCGCCTAGCGACACCTTCTCGCCCGCGACTGACAAACGTTCTTGATACAGGTAGTAACCATCACGCACCTGCCAATCGAGCATCAGTTTGCCGTCTTGCTGGTAGTAGTTGAACGGGAAAGCCTGATCGACAGGCACAAAAGAATCGTTGCTGCTGCCAAAAGCGTTGTTTTGGTTATTACCAAACTGGTCGTTACCAAACAAGGCCATGGACGGCGCAGAAAAAGTAATAAGCCCTAAGAGTAAGACGGAGAGTAATGCACGCATAAAAGGTTCAATTCATCTTAGATAATTGCCGTTAGTGTAACTCAATCAGACCCGCTGGCTAGCCAATAAGTTTCATGGAAGTGAAGATTTGTTAAGCAAAAACGTGAGCCTCAGTCAATAAAAAAGGGAGCCGAAGCTCCCCGAGTAAGACTCTGTTTCTACTAGATCAGTAGACCACCGAATGCAAAGCCAAGTGCAACCGCTGAAGCGATGGTTGCTACACCTGGTACAAAGAATGGGTGGTTGAATACGTACTTACCAATACGAGTTGAACCCGTGTCGTCCATCTCAACCGCTGCTAGAAGCGTTGGGTAAGTTGGCAGTACGAATAGCGCACTTACTGCTGCGAAAGACGCAACTGCGGTAAGTGGCGCCACGCCGATTGCTAGTGCTGCTGGCATAAGCGCAACAGTCGTTGCACCTTGCGAGTAAAGCAGCATTGAAGCGAAGAATAGAACAAGTGCTAGCATCCATGGGTAATCTGCTAGTAGAGCGCCAGCCACTTCTTTGATGCCGTCAACGTGTGCGTTAACGAATGTAGAGCCTAGCCATGCCACACCAAGAACACAAACACACGCAGTCATACCAGAGCGGAATGTTGCTGCTGCTGGGATTTTACCTGCATCGATTTTACAGCTCATTACGATAGCTGCCGCTGCTGCTAGCATTACCGTCATGATCGCTTCGTTACGACCTAGAGCAGGGTTCTCGATAAGACCAACAGAGCCAGAGATTGCTGCTGCGTAACACACTACGAATGCGATTGCGCCTAGGAAGATGAAAGTTGCTTTCTTCGCTGTTGGCAGGATTTCGCGTTTCGATTCAGTGTTTAGCTTAATAAGGCCTTTTGCTAGACGGTCTTGGTATTCAGGATCGTCTTTCAGCTCGCTACCCATGAAGTTCGCAACAAATGCACCGATCATACAAGCGATAAAGGTAGTTGGGATACATACCGCTAGTAGCGTTAGGTAATCAACGCCAAATGGGTGCAACATTGCTGCAAACGCCACAACAGCCGCTGAGATAGGCGACGCTGTGATAGCGATTTGCGAGGCAACTACCGCGATAGACAGTGGACGAGAAGGACGAACACCTTGGCCTTTCGCTACTTCTGCAATAACTGGCAAAGTAGAGAATGCTGTGTGACCTGTACCCGCAAGTAGTGTCATTAGGAATGTCACGATAGGTGCGTAAAAGGTGATGCGTTCGGGATGTTTACGCAAAAAGTCTTCCGCAACCTGAACCATCCAGTCCAAACCACCCGCTACCTGCATTGCAGCAATAGCAGTAATTACAGACATGATGATCAGTATTACATCGACAGGGATGAAAGACTGGCTTGTCGGTACGCCTAGGATTAAAGACAATGCAATTACCCCAGCACCACCGGCAAAACCAATGCCGATACCACCGATTCTTGCTCCCAAATAAATGAAGAGCAGAACCACGAAGAGTTCGACCATTACCATATTGATACCTCTTTTAGTTTTTAATGATTCTGATTTTTTGAACACTCAGGAATAGGTGTAAATGTTCAGAAAATCAGAACCCGATCGGCTTACGGCAATAAAAAGCGCATAAAAATTGTGGTTAACCGTATCAGAGCCTAAAAAAGGGCCCCGTTTGGGACCCCTTTCTCCAGCGATTACTCGTAGCGTTTCGCTTTATAAGTCGGATGCATGAAGTTTTCAACCGATAAGATGTCATCTAGCTCTTCAGCAGTTAATAAACCGCGTTCTAGAACCACATCACGCACGCTCTTGCCTGTTTCAGCACAGATCTTACCAACAATGTCGCCTTCATGGTGACCGATGTATGGGTTTAGGTAAGTTACGATACCGATAGAGTTGTAAACGTAGTTTTCGCAAACTTCTTTGTTCACAGTGATGCCATCGATACATTTATCACGTAGGTTCACACACGCGTTGTGTAGCAGAGAGATAGACTCAAACACGCTTTGTGCGATAACTGGTTCCATTACGTTAAGCTGTAGCTGACCGCCTTCTGCTGCGAAAGAAACCGTGTTGTCGTTACCTAGAACTTTGAAGCAAACTTGGTTTACAACTTCTGGGATAACTGGGTTTACTTTAGCTGGCATGATTGAAGAGCCTGCTTGCATTTCTGGTAGGTTCAGTTCGTTAAGGCCTGCACGTGGACCAGAAGAAAGTAGACGAAGGTCGTTACAGATCTTCGATAGTTTCACCGCTAGACGTTTCAGCGCACCGTGTGTCATTACGTACGCGCCACAGTCAGACGTTGCTTCGATTAGGTCTTCTGCTGCAACCACTTCAACGCCAGTTACTTCTGCTAGGTGTTTTACTGCTAGTGCTTGGTAACCTGTTGGGGCGTTTAGACCAGTACCGATTGCGGTTGCACCTAGGTTGATTTCTAGTAGTAGCTTAGACGTGTAGTCTAGGGCACGAATTTCTTCGTTTAGCGTTACTGCCCATGCGTGGAACTCTTGACCTACAGTCATTGGAACCGCGTCTTGAAGCTGAGTACGACCCATCTTCAACACGTCTTTGAATTCTTGTGCTTTAAGCTCGAATGCGCCTTTTAGGTATTCGATCGCTTCCATCAACTGATGAACACTGTTGTAAACCGCGATACGGAAGCCCGTAGGGTACGCACAGTTTGTTGATTGGCTCTTGTTAACGTGATCGTTCGGGTTGATGAACTCATATTGGCCTTTTTCTTTGCCCATCAGTTCAAGTGCAACGTTCGCGATAACTTCGTTAGTGTTCATGTTCACTGACGTGCCAGCACCGCCTTGGAATACGTCCGAAGGGAACTGATCCATGCACTTACCTGTTTCAAGGATCAAATCACACGCTTCTAGGATGTAGTTAGCAACGTCTTTTGGAATTGCGCCTAGCTCTTTGTTTGCTAGTGCTGCGGCTTTCTTTGTCATTACCATGCCGCGTACAAATTCAGGTACGTCAGAGATGGTAGTGCTTGAAATGTTGAAGTTTTCGATAGCGCGAAGTGTGTGGATGCCGTAGTAAGCATCTGCAGGGACATGACGTTGGCCTAATAGATCTTCTTCAATACGAGTGGCTTGGTTTGCTGTCTTTGGAGCATCAGATAGTGTAGCCATAACAGGATCCTTAGATAATAATTCTGATATTTAAGTTATTTATTAGCCATTTCTGCAATCTAGAATCCGTTCATCAGAGTTTTTGGCTGGGAAAACCGTCCTGACTTATGTGGCACATCATACTGCACCTAGCGCATAAAAATAGTAACTTGATCACCTTTTTCGCTTTTAATGCGTCAATAGTTTGCAAAGTATGAATGGGATATTAATAACCCTTTGGTGGTAGGTGTTTTTCCTCGACAAACATGGATTTTAAGAGTGCGAAATTAGCACTTTTCAACGACCAATTTTTATATATGCACCTTTATTCAAAGGGCAATTTTGCATCAGTGGATTCTCCTAAGTGTGAACACGCTTTTTTACAACGATTCGTTTGAGCTTAGTAGGCTTTTGCCATTACACTGAATTGAACAAAGGAGGGCATGTGTTTCCTATCTTATTATTGGCGTTTATTTTCGTCCCGATCATCGAAATCGGCCTATTTATTCAGGTGGGGGGCTTTTTGGGTCTCTGGCCTACGATTGCTTTGGTATTGATCACGGCATTTGTCGGTGCGTCTTTGGTACGCAGCCAAGGCATCCAGACCTTGATGTCAGTGCAAAGTCGTTTAGAGCAAGGTGAAATTCCGGCTCAGCAAATTTTTGAAGGCGTAATGCTGGCAGTTGCTGGTGTGTTGCTATTAACGCCAGGTTTTATGACCGATGCATTAGGCATGTTAGTGCTGCTGCCGGCACCACGAGCAGCGATTGCCAAATACTTAATGAGTAAGATGGTAGTGAAGACCATGAACGGTGGAGGCTTCCACGCCAATTACTCAAATCAAGGTCCATTTGAGCAGGACCCGTTCCGTCGTGACCCATTTGATTCTCAATCGGATAACGGCAACACCTTTGAAGGTGAGTACGAGCGCAAAGACGACGATGATCGTAACAAGCTCAACTGATTCACTCAGTAAGAAAAACAAAAGGGCGCATATAGCCTGTCTCTTATACACAAATCCCCAAGCTTATAGCTTGGGGATTTTTTTGAACTCTTTCAAG
>NZ_JAHGAH010000259.1:0-16196 GCF_030248475.1 Vibrio sp. D173a | reverse complement strand
GTAGATAACTTTGTTGTTCGAAGAGCATTGGCTGCTCACGCAGCCAATAGGATGTTATTGCCTATTGACAGGCAGAAGGCTCATATGTGTTATTTTTGCCTTCCTTTACAAAGTGCTTCGAGGCATCCACAAAAAGTACGTCGTTGTTTTCACGCTTCTGCTTGAGCACCAAAATCACAGTTGGGATGCCCGTACCAAAGAAGATGTTGGCAGGTAAACCGATGATGGCATCAATATGGTTGTTCTCGATCAGTTGCTTGCGGATCTCGCCCTCTTCCCCACCACGGAAAAGTACACCGTGTGGCAGTACAATGGTCATGATGCCATCTGGCTTTAGGTGGTATAAATCATGCAACAGAAACGCAAAATCGGCTTTGGTTTTTGGTGCTAAGCCAAAGCGTGCATAACGCGGATCGTTCTCTTTGTTTTCTGGGTCCCACTTTTGTGAATACGGCGGGTTAGAGACCACTGCATCCACATACAGAGGTTGGTAAGACTCTTGTGGATTGCTTTCATCAAAGTATGGCCAGTCATCTTCTAGCGTATCACCGTTACGGGTGGTGATGTTATCTGGCAAAATACCACGCATGATCAAGTTCATACGAGTTAAGTTGTAGGTACTTTGCTTAAGCTCTTGTGCGTAGTATTTGATGTCATCTTTGCTCTTAGCGTATTTGGCCACTGAGCTACCAATGTTAATCAACAATGAGCCTGAACCACTGGTTGGGTCGTAAATCTCAATCTCATCTTTATGTTTGAGCTCGTGCGCGGTGATTTCAGACATCAATAGCGAGACTTCATGCGGCGTGTAGAACTCACCCGCTTTTTTGCCCGCGTTGGCGGCAAACTTTTCGATCAGGTATTCATAGATGTAACCCAGCACATCATAGCCAAGGTTCCCCGTCATCGGGATGGCTTTAATGAGGTGAAGTAAGTCGCTGATTGCTTTGGTTCGCTTACCAGAGGTTTCCCCCAGTTTGCTCAACCCCGTTTCTAACGTGGTGAAGATCCCTTCAAACAGTTTTTTATGTTTTTTATTGATTAGACGGTTAAAAGCCGACAATGCATCGCGAACATTCGACTCATCAAACTCTGTACTTGAATCCACCCACGTCGAGAATAGGTTGTCATAGGCAATGAAGTACCCTTTCTCTCTTCGAATATAATCTACTGTTTCTGTGTCATCTTCGACCAATGCTTTGATGTCATCCTGTGTCATCCCTTGCTCGATAAGGAAGCTTACTTGGGTATCGCTCAGATATTTCTAGAAAATGAAGCCTAAGATGTAGTCTTTGTATTCGTTTGCTTCGATTTTTGAACGCATCTGGTTGGCTGATTCCCAGATTTTTGCTGCAAGTTGTTGTTTATTCATGTTCCGCTCAATTCATTTCTACTGTTGGGGCGACTTTGAAAAGATAGTCGCCCATTGAAGTAATTCGGTATTTTTGAGATTAGTCAGTCTTAGCTTTTTTGTTCTTCTATCCACGCTTCAAGGTCTTCACGTTTGAAGCGCCAAGAGCCGCCAACTTTGAAACCAGGAAGCTTTCCTTCGCTTGCTAATCTGTATGCTGTTTTTTCGGCCAACTTTAGGTAAGCAGCCACCTCTTTCAAGGTTAAAATTTGGTCTACCATTCAGAGTGTTATCTCATTTTGGTTTTATTGTTCAGAGTTAATAATGAGAGAATATGAGAAAATTGGGGAATGAACAATGATATAGTTAGCGCATTGTGCACGGCTTCTAATTAGTTGGTTACATAGCAACCTCTCTGGTTAACAAGCGCTCTTTAATCCACTTCTCCACTTGACTTTCCCCACTGGCAATTCCCCGTTACCGCAAGAGCACATATGCGGAAACAATAATTCTTCTCTGTTGCTGTAAATGGTTGTGCGGGCAACTCCAAACTCTTCCTACAAAAGGGGGGATCCAGTATGGACACTTGTTTGTAATGAATTGGTTTGTGCTCATATGTAAAGATTCAGAGAGATATTGTTCGATAAAGCCACGGCTTATACCTTGCTAGTTACTGCTTTTAAGATGTTCAGTACAAGACTGGTAACACCAATATCAAAGTATCTAGATGAGAAAGTGCAAAGCTTTAGAACTAACAGTCCCTTTAAAACCCAGTCAGGGAGAAATCCCAGGGGAAAAGTGCCACTAAAACCAAGTTCAGGAGAAAACCTAGGGGAAAAGTGCCACTAAAACCAACTTCAGGAAAAAACCAAGGGGAAAAGTGCCACTAAACCAATCAATCGGAATCATCATCTAAATTGCATCACATAGAAGACCGTCGTTCCTCCACCTAAAAAACAATTTAATTCAATCACTTGCCTTTATGTGTTAAATCCTGGATCTGCTCATTACTTTATGACCTCTTTCAAACTTAGTTGAGTGTTGAGTTTCAAGAGTATCACTAAAATTCTCTCAGGAATCCCACTAAAAAGCCCCTTTCAATCAGTAACTTAACTATCAATAAATCAGTCCCAAAATTGACTGTTGCTTCATCTCTCATTAGAGCTTTAATTAGGGTTGGATTTCAGGAGTGCCACTAAAGTTTTTTCAGGAGTGCCACTAAAAAGTCCATTATAATCAGTGGTTTATCTATCACTAAATCAGTCCCAAAATTGACTGTTGCTTCATCTCTCATTAGAACTTTAATTAGGGTTGGAAAAGTACAGATGCGGATCCCGACATGAAATGGGCTTCATTATCACAAGTTCACCCACATACGAAGAGTGTCAGAGATTTTTAAGTGTATATGTACAGAGAGCAGAGTACTGTGAGAGGAACTTGCACGGGCGTGAGAGAAAGTTGCGTTATTGTGAGTTGTTTTTTTGCAAGCAACTGACTGCTACAACCCAAATAGAAGAAATGCGTCTATTGTTCCTTATACTAGTAATATAATCATATTACTAGTTCTAATGGTTATAATAGTTATAACACACTTTCGATTGCTTATCAAAAAAACCACCCATAAAAACAACAACTTAATTTGACATATTGAAATGTTTTAAGCAGATTCCCTGATGAAAATCACTTCCGAACAATGATCCACCAAGTTCATTCCTTGCTTTGTTTGTTAGAACCAAAGCCATCTGATTGCATTGATACTCATCATATACCAGCATGACAAAGTCATGCTGAACTCAAACCAAACAAAATTCGAGTTTTGACCAAACCCTCTGTAAAAAATAATCCCTGGATCACTGCCCGTCTTTGACGGGGCCTAAAAGCGCGGATCCCCGAGGAGCGCGTTTACTTAGTTTGTACCTACCTCATGAGAGCACTTTTTAGATCTCAATTTAACAGCCTGCATTTGCCGTTTGACTTAGTCTAGATCAGTTGCTTTTGAGCTATTGATTCAGATGAAAAGCCAAGTGCTCGATACCCTTTTTCTCGCTTGCTGAACATCCTGAGCAACATTGGAATTTTTGCATCAATGTAGTCGATCACTTTCACCTCCTCTTTTCCTTTGTAATCACGCTGTATGCGCCCTACATATTGGATTAACGATCCTTTCCAAGATACAGGCAACGCCAATATCAAAGTATCTAGGCGTGGAAGGTCAAAGCCCTCTCCTACAAAACGTCCTGTGGCAACAATGACTTGTGTACTGCCTAGCTTCGACATCACCTCAGCTTGCTGCTTTTTCTTCATCGAGCCTACTAATATTTGATGTGTGATCCCCACATCATTGAGCAAACCAGCAATGATAATGGCGTGCTCTCTCCGCTCGGTTAACACGATCGGAACTCGGCCATTAGAGACCTCTTTTTGAATTCCCTCGACAATGGTGGCGTTACGTATAGGGTGAAGCATTAACCAACGATAAATCTCAGAAATATGAGGTTTAGGGTCATTCGAAGTTAAATGCAAAGGCACTTCTAGGTTTAGCTCTCGGCGATCCAGCACCTGGGCAAACTGATGGTTTCGGTCTGACTTTATGGTATGTCTTACTCTACCGGCTTGCATAAATATGATCGGTTGATGTCCATCTCGCCTTTCAAGTGTTGCACTGATCCCAACGACGTACTTCGCATGCGCTTCAGATAACACCTGCTCATATTGTGGTGCTGATAGATGGTGGCATTCATCCACAATGATTTGACCATATTCTTTCACCAGTGCATGAACACTATTGTCGCTTCTGTTGATCAAACTTTGATAAGTCGCGATATCAACTTGTCCAGTCGGTTTCTTCTTGCTTCCTGTATATACGCCGATATCGATACCTTGAGTGAACGCTTTTAAACGCTCTTGCCACTGGTCAACAAGCTGTTTGTTATGCACTAAAATCAGAGTATTGACTCCTCGCCTTTGTATTAGACCAATTGCTGTTACCGTTTTACCAAAGGCTGTCGGAGCATGAAGAACACCAATATCATGCTGCATTAGCTCATCAATCGCTTTACTTTGAGCTGAGCGCAAAGAGCCAACAAATGTCATGTCCGTTAGCACCTGACCAGCAAAACGATTATCCGTAACTTGGAGAGCAATTCCTAATTCTAAGCAAATAGCCTGTAAGTCATCCCAACAGCCCCTCGGCAAGCTCAAGTAACCACTGTCTAATTCCGCCAAGCATATAAAACGCGCAATTCCGTTGGTTGACAAACGTAGCCCTTGGGCTTTGAAAAACTTAGGATTCGAAAAGGATGCCAATTTTTTAAACTGAGCAATTAGAGGATTCGGAACTTGGCTGATCGGTAAGTACAATCGGTTAGCAAGAACGATGTCTAACGCCTTAGGTTTGTCTGGAATGGCAGTGCTTGTGTTCACTGTTCGTTCCCAGGGCTTGATTGTTGCGCCATCTTCACCATCATTTCGATGGTCCACTCTGCTTTCAAGAAGTAATTCTATTTTCTCAATAGATAATCGTCCCGTCGACGCTAACACCTCCCATTGATCAGGGTATGGTGTAAATGAGTGATCAACAAACACCGAGTTTCCATTTAAACGAGCTTGTTTTTGTAACGGCAAAGCAATCAGATTACCAATTCCCCCGATAGGTAGTACGTCTTGATTGGGGAATAGGCGGTCATAGGAATCAAATGACAAAGCACCATGAATTTTCATGGCTTCATCAAGTAAATAGAACCCTAATTGTCGAGCTACTTTTGCGTCAGTCTCCTGTACAAAGAAAATCCAGACATGTGCCCCCTGACCAGAGCGAGATCGTTCTAATAAACAATCGATGCCTTTTAGTTTGCACACTTCGACATAAGCAAGAGAGGCTTCTTGCCAATCACTTTTATCAAAATCAACCGCTAGTAACCAACAGGTATTGTTCGCCAGCATAGGATACAAACCAACAACCTCTTTGCCAGTAAGGTGGGCATACATAGCATCGTCACCTAACGGCTTGAATGCTTGGTTGGGGCATTCCAAACACTTTACTTTAGGTTTACCGCATACACCTTGATGCCACTCATTTTCGCAAGCAATCGCATAACCACTTCTACCTTGTTGGTTCTGCCACCTATGCGCATAGCATTGAGTATTGCCTTTAAAATAACTCTGATAGATAGACAGTTTTTGCTGAGGTGACATTTCACATGCAGCTTCCTTGTCAATCGCTTCCTGCGTCAATAGACGCTGCTTCTGCTGTTCAAGTTGAGCCAGCTCCTTTTTTAGCTCATGAATCTTTTGTTCAATTAGCTCAAGCTCATCCATATCTAGCCCCGACAATTACATCACTTTCATGCAGTTAATAATCGATTGTATAAAAGACAATACGAAAACAAAGGCACAATTCATAACCTATCTAACATATTTATAAAGCATTCTTGCCTAAAATCAGTACATACCGTCGCTAAATTGAGAGTTATTCACGCTTTGATGCTGCTTCAACATGTGCCTTTCGGCTTAAGAATCCAAGAGCAGACATTCGTTGATGTCGCTGATGTTGTGCGAGGGAAGAATTGCGGCTGTATATGCCCTTCTTGCCACATGCCACTGATTGCGAGACAAGGTAAAGAAAAGCAATGGCACTTTGCTCATGCGAGCCGCAAGGTTGAAGGAACTGACAAAGAATGTGATTTTTCTTTTTTTGTTTCTGTGCGCATGATGGCGAGACAAGTTATAGAAACTGGTATATCAATTGTTCTTCCTGAGTACAGAAGTTCTCTAACAAAACAAGCGAAAGGAAAGTGTTTCACAGAAGATTTTTTGGTTGCTAAATCATCCACCATCTTACTTGATAACGTCGATAAAGAAGCTTTATTTGAGAAATGTATTGTGGATGTAATGGGCAAAGTCGGTGAATTCAGCTTTGTTATTTATTTCACCCACCCAAACCGTCCACTTCCAAATGAATTGCTCACACCACATAACAGGCAATGCGGTGTGCTCGAAATCAAGCTGGATGATACACATCACCTATTTACACGCGATAAAGTGTCAGGGACTCGGCAACTGGACAGACTAAAAGATTACCTTCAAAACGATGTCGAATCTAAAGTGTGGGTATTTCATCCGCGCTACGCTCAGTTGGAACAAGAAGCGACTGAGCGATTATCCTTAAAGGCATCTCAGTACACACCACGACCTACTCCGAGCTTTCGTAATGACCAATATCGTCATCGCAACCAGAGGAATGTCAACCTTCACAGATCCGACTCATGGCAATCAACAACGAAAGCTGTCCCACCTACACCTATACCAAAACGTTCAGCTCAATTTGAGTGCATCATGTGTCAATGCCAGTGGCAAGTTACGCTACCTAGTACACCAATCTGCCCTAAATGCCATAGTCACCTATACGCAAGTGAGGTGTCATCAAGATAAGAACCACATCAAGCGTTCATTTTATTCTTCTGTTCATTTTTTATGAACAAACCAAAAAAATGAACACAGCCAAATACTATTCTTAGTTTTTGATTCTCAAGACTGGCACTCTGAAAACGGCTAATGAGTAGTTAAAGTTACATAATCAAACCAAAACCCACACAATGAGTAGCAAAGGTGTCAAAGGCCTAGTTACTTATATGGCCTAACATACAACGATAGTGAAGTAATCATTCACGCAGAATAATCCATTTCTATACCGACTCGCAGCGAACACCAATCAGCAAACCACTGTCTTTCATAGCAGACAAGTTAACTTCGTAATCGGTGGATTTAGTGTTGGCAAGGTTAGGCTTGAGATTGTTTAGAAATGCAGTGGTGAGACGTTGTAATTTGCTCATTTAACCTCCTGAATGTCTTGGGTTATTCAGGAAGTTAATATGAGTTTCAAGGGTGGTTTATTACGGGATAATGCTAAAGCTTCCTATCACATCAAAGGTTTTGTTTTTAAGTAAACTTCGTGTCTACCAAATGCGGAAAATCGACTATCTTCCTTGCTAAATACGTAGCCATTTTTTTCAAGCTCGCCAGTCATCCATTGATAAGTAGCAAACGCTGAAACTAATCCTAAAACAATGCATATCCCAATGAAAAAATTACAGAAGCTTTGTCCTTTACTTCCCCATACTACATCGGCTTTTTGTCCCGTATACAATGAGATCGCAAACGCAGCACATATAATAACGACTAATCCTAAAGCCCCTACTGGCATCCATAGAGCATAAACATTTATATCTATTACTTTTTGAAAGCTAGTAATATCACTTATGGTTTTAAAGACTAAATAGATACTGTATAGCCAAGCACCTCCTAAGGAAGATAAAAGAATACATCCTGAAATGGCTACTTTTGTACGATTAACGTTAGTCAACTGTCGCATTTTTTAAAGATCCCACTACTTTGTCAGAGATTGCCCACTCTTCAAATATCTCATCAACAATGATAGATACAACAATAGCTAAGGCTACGCCAACTAATACTGGCGTAGCACTAAAAGCAGCACCAAACAGAATTAATGCAGCCTCACCAGCACCAAAAGCGATCAAGGCTTTGAACATGTCAACCCCGACATTTCCAAACCAATCAACCAAGTAAAATTCATCATTAAATACCAGCTCATTAGTATTGATTGCTGCCGACAATACAAAGGTAACAAGAGCACCACCTTTAGCTGCGGTAGCACGACTTTGAGGGGTTAAACCAAGCTGAATCACTTTAGGGTTGCTTGTTCTATATTTATGGCCGTTGACTTTGAGGCGAACCCCATTAACTAATACATGCCTTAAGACTCTGTCGGAATTATTCTTTGTTGTAATCGCAATATACTCTTTCCCTTTACTCTCGAAAACAGCAGCTTTTACACCAATATCACCAAACTGTTTCACTAACTCATACGTCTTGTAGATAGCAACACCATGCCCCGCCCACGAATTAGCTTTATCAACGGTTTTAAGAGCATCAGTCCCGTCTTCTTCCCAAAGACTTACCAAGGTATCGTAAGCATCCTCAGGTGTTAGTATGATCGCTTTTTTATGATTATCTTCAAGCTCCCTCTTCAAAATAATTTCATACTCTTCACCTGTAGTGAAGTCATACGGTGGCCAATACAAATTATCAGGGTTTACGACAGGAACAGATTTCATCGCAGCTTCAGCATTAGCTAATTCTTGATTCATAGCTTGGACAGCTAAACGTGAACCGTCAGGTGTTTTAGGCGAAACATTCACAAGGGGATTACGAACCATTCTAGGGTTAACTGCCTTTGCCCTTTCATGTTCATACAAAGCAACGGCTTCATCATAACTCACACCATATTCATTATTCTGCCAAGTCATTGAGTGCCTTGGTGGAAATGGATACCCCTTGCCATCATGGGAATTGGGATCCACAACTTTCTTTGGAGTATCTCGATTTACGGGATTACGTCTAATGTGCTGATCTTCTTCACTTTGAGCATGGAACGCTTCAATAGCCTCATCATAGCTCATTGAAGCATCACGCCAGTACCAGTCATGGTGCCTAGGTGGGAAAGGGTAATTAAAGTCGTAGTGATGTTCTCGCTCTGACTTTAGAGAGGGATTCGAGTCTTCCATAGCAAAACGTTTCATTGGTTACTTTTTTATTCATAGCATTATATGAAACACTGACGCCCAAAGAGCGCCTAAAGATATAGGTTAAATAACTATTTAACCTGTCACTCTGCCTAAAACTAAAGATTTGCGATATTTATTCACATTGTTTACCACATTGACGATGACCCAGAGGGGAATGTATGACTCCATTCTATTAATTCATCAACAAATTAGGTTGTTATAGTCATTTAGCTCCTATGAATATACAAAGGATAGTGCGCTTAGCTTTTTCCTCAATACAATGGGAATGACTAGCTCTTAATTAGCTGTAGGTATACTGTACACAAAGGCCACATTTACAAACTCAGCCAGGTAGAGAAATTGAAATTTTACGCAGTATCTGATTTGCACTTGGATTTACACGGTATCCATCGGAGCTTCTGGCATAACTTCGATAATGACGCTGTTTTGATTATTGCGGGTGACACCGCCAATGCGCTCAATGGCATTGCGTATGTAAAAAATGTTCTTTGCTCTTACTTTAAAGCCGTTGTCCTCATTGCAGGGAACCACGAGTGGTACGGTAGTAAAAGTAAATCTTATCATTCTGGTTATCTGCACAGACAAGTTTCAATCAACTCCGAAAACGGTATTGATGTTCAAACATACTCCCCAATAGCAAAGCTTAAGGTGCACAGTGACACAACTGCGAACTTGTTTTTCTGGATAATGAATCAATTGATTTAGACGGTTGTACCATTTATGGCGGCACTCTCTTTAGTTTCCTATCACACATACTCGCCTGAACTAATAGATGCGTACTCAAAACTGATGAATGATACAAAGTACGTCAGCCATCAAATGATTGAAGAGCAGCACAAGGCATTCATTAACAACTTTCCAAGGAAAGTTGATATAGCGATATCTCATCATCTTCCATCAAAAGAAGCTTTTGCTGTCGAGCAAAATGCCAACAGCGATTATGCTCCGTACTACCAAGCTAGTTTGAGCGACGAGCTGATCTCTAAAGCACGATACTGGATTTCAGGTCATCAACACGATCCAGTGGAAAAGATCATTGCAGGCAGCACCACTTTCATTTGCAATCCAAAAGGCTCTATCCCACTCAAGTCAGGAGGCTTGAAGATCAAGGCATACTACCTTTAAAGGAAAATGTTTTATTTGATTTATGAAAGCCTTTGGCTTTCACCTCCCAACCATTCTTTGTTTGTTCATTGATTACCTCCATTTAATTTTAACGCCATAGAAAAGTGAACAATTACAATGTATTACCTGCAAGCATCAATCTTTGTTGAGCCAGCCCTGCTTCAGCTAAAGACTAGCTTGTCCAGATTGACATTTGCTTATACTGAGTATGAAGCACTCACAATATACTCATTACTGCGCCTCGCTCCCCCACATAATCACGCGCACACCAAAATGCACTTTTACGCGCATGAAAATGTAAAACAAAACATTTTCATGCGCATTAAAATGTTTAGTCTTGCATTTTATCGCGCATTTTTATGTAATAAGCATCGAACATGAAATCGCTATCACTAAGGTGGCTAGATGAAACGAACATTGCTTGAAAACCTACTCACCTGGAAAGGCAAGCCAACCAGGAAGCCTCTACTGATTGACGGAGCTAGACAAACTGGCAAAACATTCTTATTGCAGGAGCTATTAGGTAGTACATTCGAAAATGTCCTAAGGATCGATTTTTTAGAGAGTCCTGAGTTAATGGAAGCTTTTGCTGGATCTTTAAATCCTGATGACATCATCACCAATATTGAACTCTTAACAGGGCAAACCTTCGAACCATCTACAGATCTACTTATTTTAGATGAAATTGGTGAGTGTCCTAGAGCGGTTACCGCACTTAAATACTTTGCAGAAAAGGCTCCCAAAGCTTATGTTGCTGCAAGTGGTTCCAATATTGGATTGCTCACCTCCTTCCCTGTTGGAAAAGTTGAACAGCACAACTTAAGGCCACTGACTTTTAGGGAGTTTTTGTGGGCATCTGGAGAAAAAGCTCTTCAAAAAGCGTTTGACCAAAAGCTGGGTTCTTCTGCGGCTCATTCCAAGTTAATCGAACTGCTAACTGATTATTACTTCGTTGGCGGCATGCCTGAAGCTGTAAACTCATGGTTCGAAAACTCTCAACTCAGCATCATTGACCGAATTGAAGCCGTCTCTGAAGTCCATCGAAACTTAATTGAGGGTTACATGCGTGATTTCGGAAAATACTCTGGAAAAGTAGATGCACAACTCATCGAGTCTGTATTTAGAAGCATCCCAGCCCAGTTATCTTCGGTATTCGATGACTCCGTTAAACGGTTCAAATTCAGAGGCGTTCACGAACGCAAATCTCGATATGCTGAATATGAAAGTGCGATCACATGGCTTCACAAATGTCGACTTGCGCTAAAGAATCATCCTATTGAAGGACAACCTCGTTCTCCTTTAGCTGCTTATCAGAAGGAAAATGCAGTTAAGTTATTTCTATTTGATGTAGGCCTGTTGAACCATATGCTCGGCACGGGTTACCGTGAAATCAAACAGCAAGGCTATGAATACAAGGGATATGTCGCAGAAAACTATGTTCAACAGGAAATCGCCGCACTAGGTATTGAACCAAGTTTCTCTTGGGGAGACGCAAGGGCTGAGATAGAGTTCATCATCGCTGATGACCTAGGCCGTATTGTGCCTGTAGAAGTAAAGAGCGGTAAGCGAACCCGAGCGAAATCATTGCAGTCTTACATCGAAAAGTGCAAGCCCCACAAGACGATCAAACTTACAGGCACTCAAGGCTCTCCAGCAACAGAGAAAGAGCACATAGTGATGCCACTTTACTACACTGAATACTTACTTGATCACCTAAAAGATCTAGATAAAAGCTAAGTGAGTAAGAACATACTCATTAATACCGAAGAATCCATGATATGGGCAATATTTGGCTCATATCATTTAAATAAAGTGTTCAAACCTTTGGGTCTAAGAGTTGGTCTGATACTATCCTAATCTAGTATGCTAAACTCATTGCTCGACAGTAATAAATCACCTGTTGATGAATAACCATTACATGTAGTTTTAAGATTATTTTGCTATGATTAACACTAACTTTAATAGCAAAATGTTATATTGGGACGCGGGTTCAGTTCCTTCTACAGTAGGAAATTGATGTAACATTTGATGCTACACCAAATTGGCATAACCACATTAATCTGTTGAATTTTAAAATATTGACACTTTAGTTCAACTCCCGCCAGCCAAACGTTTGGAAAGGGCCAACTCGAAAGGGTTGGCCCTTTTTGTATATGCAATTTGCATCTCCCCCCCCCCCTCAATTCATCGCTTTGATTCCAAGCCAAAATCTCTTAGTCTGTGGTTAAGCATTCATCAATGGACATGAGATCATGCTAAAAGGCAGTGAATACCCTTCTATTCGTGCACTTAGAACCTTTGTTGCGGTTGCTAACCATCTGAGTTTTTCTAAAGCGGCAGAGAGTTTGTGCGTGACTCAAGGTGCCGTGAGCAAACAAATTGCGACGTTAGAGCAACTGGTTGGGCTGCCATTAATTCAGCGTGGTCTCAATGGTATTGAGCTCACAGAAGAAGGAAAACGTTACTTACCCAAGGTGACCGAAGCGTTGGAGATCATCCAACATGCGACGGCAAGCTTGATTCAAACCGACACAGAGCAAGAATTATTGGTGGTCGATGTCACGCCTTCTTTCGCCAGTTTGTGGTTGGTACCGAACATTGATGCCTTCCATCAACACCATCCTGATATCCGCGTTAAAGTTCGTACCAGTGATGGTCCAATAAATCAGTTAGATGTAGACAGCGACATCACCATCCGTTGCCTTCCTCTTTCTAGTCACTACGAGCATGGTCGATTGTTGCGTCAAGAAACGCTGCTGCTAACGGGCTCATCAAGTTCTTCAACGTGTAACGACAAACAGTCCATTGCGAATTTCGCTTTTATTCCTCAAACAACGCGCCCGCAGTTGTGGGAGCAATTCAAACTAGAACAATCTCTGCAAAGCGCGATTCATTATCACCCTGTCGGTCATGAGCATTTCTATCTTTCTTATGAAGCGGTAAAGCTTGGCAAAGGGCTTGCCCTCTTGCCTGATTTTATGGTGCAACAGGCGATGTCGAGAGGTGAGGTCCACCACATCCAACAATTGAGTATGCATAGCCATTATGGCTATTACGTATTTGTGCCGAACTACCGTCTAGCGGCGCGAAAAGTCTCGCTGTTCAATGATTGGCTATTTACTCAGCTTGGAGAAGGCGTCGGTTAGATAGCGACTCCGCTTCAATTTTTCAATCTGTGGTTGAAGCCAGCACATCAAAAGATATTCGCGTTACACTGAAGGTGTTGCCAACTGTAATGAGGGTTTATGACGTTATCTCCTGCCTTTCTGCGTAAAATCTGGTACTCCCCTTCTGTCAATCTTGGTCTGCGTGCCACCAGCGCGATTGTTCTGTTCATGGGGTTGGGTGTGCTATTCAACCAAATCAATCTCGCCATGACGGCTTTAATGACCATGCCTGCAGCCTTGATCAGCGGTTTAGACACTGCTGGTCCTAGACGCTGGACACGCTTTGCAATTACCGCTTTCACGTGGAGCATTACGCTTGTCATCAGTTATACTCTGCTGAATATGGGCTTACCGCTGTGGCTGACTTACGGCGCGATGGGAGCAATATTGGCGAGTGCAGCAGTGAATGGTCCGTTTTGGGGCCGTCTTGGCATGTCTAGCTTACTGATCGCGGTCGTGAGCTTGTCGCTACATAACTCCAGCGCAGTACTTAGTCTCTATCCGATGCTGGTGCTGGGGCCACTCACTTTTGCGCTGTTCAGTTGGCTTTGGTTTGCCTTATGGAAACATTACGCGCTGCGTGTTTGTCTTTCAGCGATTTACGAGACGCTGGCGGACTATATTCAATATCGCCAAGCTTTTTTACTTGGAAGCGAAAACGATGCCCCGAAACGACGCATCAAATATCAGTTGATTGAACTGTTTCAGCAAGCCCTACAATCAGAATCTTTTCGCTCTAAACATGAAGATGCCAACTCTCTACGTCAGGCTTTGTTTTTGGCGCTCGATACATTTGAAGTCGTCTTGAGCAGCCATACTAGCAACCCTGATCTACTCAAGCAATTTCAATCCAGCAAATCGAAACGAGATCTGCTCTTGGTTTGGAGCCAACACTGTCAGCAAAGATTAAGACACAAAGCCAAGCAGCTTTTGCATAACACGCATGAAGAGATGGAACACTTAAGCTCACTGGAGCAGGAAGCCCATGATTTGATTGAGGCAGTGAAGCTAGAAGACCAACCTCGCTTTCGCTACTGGGCATACGCGGTCAAGCATATTTCTCGTAGTATTGAGCTCAATGAACCTGCTTATGAACGCTCCTTTGAGGTGCAACCATTCGAGCTGTCTTTTCGTTTACCAAGTCGAGGCAACCCGATTTGGCGCCACGTGACTCGCGTTGGTTTGATGTTTGCTCTTGGCGCTGGGATTGCTGAATACTTTGAATTGATTCGCCCGGATTGGGTGTTGATTTCCATGTTGATGGTGATCCAGCCGAGCTTCTTAGCAACCCGAAGTAAAACTTGGCAACGCTGTTTAGGTACGGCGCTTGGGGTATTGTTCGCCACCTCATTGATTCAGCTAGGCGTACCAACGACCATCCTGTTTGTGTTGATCGCAGTTCTATTACCTGTCGCAATGCTCAATATTATGCGCCATTACTCGCTGGCGATTGGCTGTATTACCGCACTGTTGATTTTGGTTTATCAGACCATGGCACACCAAGGGCTCGACTTTGCCGCACCTCGCCTGATAGACAATGTCGTCGGTGGCGCAATTGTCTTGCTCGGTTATGGCTTATTGTGGCCGCAGTGGCGAGGTAAAGAGATTTATACCCAAGCATTAAAAGCACTCGATAGTTCAAAAAGCTTATTTGTGTATTGCTATGAGCAGTTACAAGTCGACACAGAGCAACGTGATCACATGGCGCTCACTAAGCAACGTGCCGCTATGCTCACCGCTGAAAGCGACCTTGAACTGATTTACAACGAGATGCAACAAGAGCCAAGGCACACTCGTGCCGATCCGCATTATTATGAAGATATGCTGAGCCATTATCGCTTGTTGAGTCACTACCTTTGCTTGCTGCTCCCTCTAGTGAGAACGGGGGCTCATTACCAAGGCTCACCGCAAGTTGAACGCCTTATTCATGATGCGATGGATGCGTTGATCAGTACGATTCGTGACAATCGCGTACATGAACTGCCAGCGCTGAGCAATAAAACCGGTGCCGATCATCCCTCTTCAACGGCTGGTCAACGATCTGTCGAAGAGATCATCTGGTTGGCATTGATGACGATTAAACAAATGCACGACTTAGTAAGGCGTAACCTAAAAGACTAATTACCCAGCACTATTATCAACGGCGTGTCAGATTTTACTGACGGAGACCAACGTCGATTGACCCAGCGAACTAACAGGAGTATCACTCCAGCTTCGTTCCAGTTTTGTTAGAGGAAAGCGTTTGGAACACATAAATGAATTATTGATGGCGATGAAGCCATTACTTGAGCAATATGGCTATCTCGCCCTTATCGTCAGCATCTTTCTTGAAGGTATTGGTATTCCGATGCCGGGGCAATCGCTGATGATTGCGGCGTCTATCATCTCATCTGAGCATGTCATGAACCTTAGCTTAGTGATGATAGTCTCTTGGTTGAGTTGCTTTTTTGGCAACACGTGCGGCTACCTGATTGGCTACTACTTTGAAGGTTGGTTAGACAAGAAAGGCTATATTTCTGGCCCCAAAATGCAGAAGCTACAAAATACGATTCAGAAGTATGGTCCTGCTTGTTTAGTTGTCAGTCGCTTTGTTGAAGGGATGAAGCAGTTTATGCCGCTTGCTTGCGGTATTGCTAAGATGCCGCGCAAAGAGTTCTTGTTGGGTAACGCGCTTGCAACCACCATTTGGGTTGCCGTATTCAGTTTGCTCACCAACTTTACGTTTGAGCACTTGAGCGTCCTTAGCCAGTTCTATACCGATCATCGCTACGTGGTTTGGTCTAGTGCAGCACTGCTGTTCTCACTGATGATCTTCGCACTTCTCAAACGAAAAAAAGCGTAAATGCTCTAAACCAATGTAATTCCGCAAAGGCTCACGGTATCAATAAGATATGTTATGTGAGCTTTTTTTATTGGTCTTTTGGATTAAAATAACGTATGCGCCCCATG